>JBEGTP010000106.1:0-11781 GCA_041179365.1 Pseudomonadota bacterium | reverse complement strand
GCAAGTCTTGATGATGACAACAGGCCCCATTCTTGTTTTTGATTCTGGCGTTGGTGGCCTTTCGGTGCTCGCCGAAATCAGAAACGTCCTACCGCTCGCGCCAATCGTATATGCCGCTGACAACGCAGGCTATCCTTACGGTACTAAAAGTGAAGCCGAAATCGCCGCACGCGTTCCAGCGCTCTTGGGTCGGTTGGCGGAGCGATATCGTCCCTCTGTCGTCGTCATCGCCTGCAACACGGCCTCAACAATCGCGCTCGCCTCCATTCGGTTCGCGCTTGACCTGCCGGTCGTGGGGACGGTGCCAGCGATCAAGCCTGCCGCGTTGCTTTCTAAAACGCGGACGTTCGGCGTGCTCGGGACCGACGCGACGGTGCGACAGCCTTATGTCGATAATCTCGTCGCTGCATTTGCAGCCGATTGCTGCGTAATTCGTCACGGATCTGCTGGCCTCGTCAATTTGGCAGAAGCAAAACTGCGCGGTGAGGCGCCAGACCCAAACGCTGTCCGCGCGATTATGGACGGACTTTTCGGCCAACCCGGTGGCGATCAGATTGACGCCATAGTGCTCGCGTGCACGCATTTTCCCTTGCTTGCAGAGGAAATTGCAGCGGCAAGTCCGCCGAACGTTGCCCTTGTTGACAGTGGACAAGGCATCGCGCGCCGAACCGCGCATTTGCTGCAAGGTTGTTGTTGGGAGGGGCCGCCGTTTGGTCGCGCAGTCTTTACGATGGCGGCGGAAGAAAATGAGCGTCTCGCTCCGGCTCTCGCCAGTTACGGTCTTTCCGAAATCGAAATTCTTTGAAAGCTGTGCCATGCCGCTGTCGCCAGAACAACTGATCGAACGCTTTAATGCGCGCCGACCGCCGACGGGTATTCTCCTTGGCATGACGGTGCTTGATGTTGTGCCGGAAGCGGGGAGGGTGCGCCTGTCGTTTTCGCCCGATGCGCGCTTCACAAACCCGCAAGGCATGATCCAAGGCGGTATCGTGGCGGCAATGCTCGATGATACAGCGGCCTATGCAGGGATCGTCACTATGGGTGAGGCGGGCTATATTACCTCGCTCGAATTCAAAACCAGCTTCTTCGCACCCGCCATGCCCGGCCTAGTCTATGCCGAAGGGCGCTGCCTCAAAATGGGCCGCACCGCTTGCTATCTTGAAGCCGATTTAGTCGACGAAGCAGGGAAGCTTTTGGCAAGGATGTCGAGCACAGCTTTGGCGATCCGCACTGCGCGGAAACCTAAATAAGCGGATCGCGCCTAAGCCTTCCCGACAACGCTTTCAGGCAGATCTTTGCCAAACACACGTTGATAATATTCGGCAACGAGCGCGCGTTCGGCCTCATCACATTTGTTGAGGAACGAAAGACGAAAGGCAAAGCCTACATCTTTAAAGATGGCCGTATTCTGGGCCCAAGTGATCACCGTGCGCGGCGACATGACGGTCGATATGTCGCCGCTCATAAAGCCTTGCCGGGTCAGATCAGCAACCTTGACCATATTGGCGACAGCGGCAGGGTCGCTGCCCTCGGCCTTGGCCAGCACAATCTCGCCTTCAACTTGAGCAGGCAGATAATTGAGCCCAATCACGATGTTCCAGCGGTCCATCTGGCCTTGGTTAATCTGCTGCGTCCCGTGATAAAGCCCACTGGTGTCCCCCAATCCCACCGTGTTTGCCGTCGCAAACATGCGGAAAAAAGGGTTGGGTCTGATCACGCGATTTTGATCAAGCAGCGTGAGTTTGCCTTCAGTTTCCAGCACGCGCTGAATGACGAACATGACGTCGGGGCGGCCAGCATCATATTCATCAAACACTAACGCCGTCGGCGTTTGTAATGCCCATGGAAGTAGGCCTTCGCGGAATTCAGTGACTTGCTTGCCATCACGCAGCACAATCGCATCACGCCCGATTAAATCGATCCGGCTAATATGCGCATCGAGGTTGATGCGAATGCACGGCCAGTTGAGTCGTGCTGCCACCTGCTCAATATGCGTAGATTTTCCTGTGCCGTGATAGCCCTGAACCATCACACGGCGGTTATGGGCAAAGCCTGCACAAATGGCGAGCGTGGTATCGGGATCAAAGACATAATTAGCATCAAAATCAGGCACGCGCTCATCGGCCTCGCTAAACGCTGGGACCATCATGTCACTATCGATCCCGAATAGGGCGCGCACAGAAACGCTTTTGTCAGGCGCAGCGAGCACTGTGTCTGCGCGGCTATCGGGCTGAATGTTTGGGATATCGGTCATGAAATCGGGCCTGTTAAGAATGTTGCGTGAGTGCCATAATCGCGAACTCATGCCCGAGTCGAGAGGAGAAGCCAAAATGGCTGATCTACCTGTGAACCCTGCTGAATATGGTATGCACGGCGTTTGCCCACATTTGGTCTGCAAGGGCGCACCAGACGCTATGGATTGGTATAAAACCGCCTTCAACGCCACGGAGATGGTGCGCCTTCCTGGTCCTGATGGGCGGTTGATGCACGGCAGCCTGCTGATCAACAAGTGCATGGTCATGATTGCCGACGAATACCGCGATATCGGACGAGAACATGGCAATGCAGCACCGCCAACTTTGGGCGGTACCCCGGTCATCATTCACATGACGGTCGACGATTGCGACGCTTGGGCAGCCCGCGCTCTGGCAGCGGGCGCAACGCTGATTGTGCCGATCGCTGATATGTTTTGGGGCGATCGTTATGGCATGATCGAAGATCCGTTTGGTCATCGCTGGGCGCTTGCAACGCCAAAGGGGTCTCCCGTTCATGGGGATGCCCTTGTTGCAGCAATGAACTCGGCAATGTGAGGAGGCAAGTCATGGGAAATGTATCCGGGGATTTTATTTGGTATGAATTGATGACGCCCGATGCGGACGGCGCAAGCGCCTTTTACAGCGCTGTCATGGGCTGGACTGTGGGTGCATCCTCAAGTGGTGAAACGGACTATCGCGAAATTCAGATGGGCAATGATTATATTGGCGGCATCCTTGGCCTCACGTCAGAAATGACCGCGGGCGGTGCGCAGCCCGGTTGGATTGGCTATATTGCTGTTGACGATGTTGATCAATCAGTGGCAAATATTGTCGAGGCGGGCGGTGCGCTTTTGATGCCGGCTCGCGATTTGCCCGGCGTCGGGCGTTTTGCAATGGTCGCCGATCCGCAGGGCATTCCCTTTTACGTGATGACAAGCACGACGGGTGAAACCTCAAAAGCGCACGGGCCTAATCCGGGCAGTTGCAGCTGGAATGAACTCGCGACCAGTGATCTGACAGGGGCGGTCACTTTTTATACGGGTCAGTTTGATTGGGCCAAAGGTGATGTGATGAAGATGGGCCCAATGGGAGATTATCAGTTCCTCCGCATGGGAGACCGCGTTTTGGGTGCGGCTATGGCGCGGGCACCGGGCGGCCCGCCACCGATGTGGACCTATTATTTCCGCGTGTCCGATATTGAATTAGCCGTGACGCGCGTGACAGGGGGAGGCGGAAAAATCCTCCACGGACCGCAGGAGGTACCCGGCGGAGACTTCATCATACTCGGGCAGGACCCGCAGGGCGCGATGTTTGCGCTGACAGGGAAGAATACATAAACAAGGAGAAAATGTTATGGCCAATCGCCTAGGTTCAATCGCAGTTACGAGTGTGGCTCTTGTACTAATGGCCGCTGCAGCACCCTTTGTGCTCAACAACGCGACGCGACCCGCCGACGACGTTGCGCGAGACGCCGTCCGAAAGCCAATCGCAATGGTCGCCTTTGCAAAGATCACACCGGGCATGACGATTGTCGATATGTTACCCGGCGGCGGCTATTTCACCCGTATTTTTTCGCAAGTTGTGGGTGCGAAAGGAAAGGTCGTTGCCTTGGTTTCAGATCAATATGCCGCACGCAATCCAAAGGCCGGAACAGATATTCAGGCGCTTGCGGCTGAGCCCGCCTATTCAAATGTCGAAGCGGCAATCCGTAGCCTCGGTGATTTGGGGGCTCCTGGAACTATTGACCGCGTCTGGACAGCGCAAAATTACCATGATCTGCGAAGCAAAAAGCTTCCTGCCAATACCGGAGAGGGCGTCAATCGTGCGGTATTCTCGGCGCTCAAGCCTGGTGGCTTTTATGTCGTCCTTGATCATAGTGCGGCTAAGGGTTCTGGCCTTCGCGATGTGGATACGCTGCACCGGATTGACGCTGCGACGCTCAAGGCTGAGGTTGTCTCGGTAGGCTTTGTTTTTGATGGCGAAAGCAAAGTCTTGGCAAACCCCGCTGACGACCGGACTAAAATGGTGTTTGATTCAGCAATTCGCGGCAAGACCGATCAGTTTGTCTACCGTTTCATGAAGCCAAAGAAGAAATAGAATGCAACGCATGAACGCCGCTGCACCGCGCTGGTTGACTTGGGTTAGCCTCTTCCTTTTGCTTTGGAGCTTGATGGGTGTCGGGGCATTTGTCAGCCAGTACAGCATGAGCGCCGAAACGATCGCCGGGCTGCCGCAAGCGCAGCGTGACCTTTGGACAAATATGCCAGGATGGGCTTGGTTCGCCTATGCTGGCGCGACACTGCCGGCTTTGGGCGGGGCGCTCTGCTTGCTGTTGCGCAAGGCTTGGGCTGTGCCGCTTTACCTGCTCAGTATAATTGGGATCATCGTGCAATTCAGCTATCCCTTCCTCATTGCGCGTGCCTTTACCAGCGTAGCAATGATGGCCTTTCCGATCTTCATCTTTGCGATGGCGGTCGTGCAGTGGCGGCTCGCGCGGAACTGGAAGGCGGAGGGATGGTTGGTCTAACACTGGAGGACAGACTATGAAAACACCGTGGCACCTTTGGGTAGTGGGCCTCGTTAGCCTTTTGTGGAACGCAATGGGCGGATTAGACTACACATTGTCTCATCTCCACAATGCGCAGTATCTCGGAAAAATGACGCCAGAACAGAGTGCGTGGCTGGGCGGGTTTCCCATTTGGGCGACAAGTTTCTGGGCGCTGGGCGTTTGGGGAGCCATTGCCGGATCACTCCTGCTTTTGCTGCGGAGCCGGTACGCGGTGCCGTCGTTCGGTGTTTCGTTGGTTGGCCTTATCGGCAGCCACATCTATCAATTTGCGAGCACACCTCCAGCTGGGATGAATACCGCAACGGGCACCGCGTTTGCTGCCGTTCTGGCGCTCGTCGCGGTCGCGCTGCTCTGGTATGCCCGACATATGCGAAATAGGGGTATATTGAGATGAGCAAGATCAAACCTTGCCTCTGGTTCAACGGTGAGGCTGAACACGCCGCTCAGTTTTATGTCTCGCTGTTTGAAGATGCGAGCATCGGCGAAGTCTCGCGTTACGGAGAGGGAATGCCATTTCCCTCAGGGACCGCTTTGATGGTTGAGTTTACGCTCTTTGGCCAATGCTATCAGGCGCTCAACGGCGGGCCAAACTATGCCCACAGCGAAGCTATCTCGCTTTCTGTCAGCTGTAAGGATCAAGCCGAGGTTGATCATTATTGGCAAGCGCTGACCACACATGGCGGCGCGGAGAGCATGTGCGGCTGGTGCAAAGACCGCTTTGGTGTGTCGTGGCAAATTGTTCCAGAGGGGCTCAGTTCGCTTATGACTGACCCCGATCCCGGAAGGCGCGGGCGTGCTGTCAAAGCGATGATGGGAATGAAAAAGCTGGATCTCGCCGCGATGCTGGCGGCAGCGGGTGCTGCGTGATGCTCGCACTCTATGGCCATCCGTTCTCAAGTTATACTTGGAAGGCGCAGATCGCGCTCTATGAGAAAGATCTGCCTTTCGACTTCCGCATTCTTGAAGCAGATTTTCCAGAGCACGCGGCGGAACTGAACGCCTATTGGCCATTGGGCAAATTTCCGGTGCTTGTCGATGGTGCGATTACGAGGATCGAAAGCTCGATTATTATCGAACATCTTGATCTCCATCATCGTGGCAAGAGGCAGTTGATCCCAACTGATACGGTGGCGGCGTTGGAGGTGCGATTTATGGACCGAGTGTTCGACAACCATGTCATGGGTATGATGCAGGCAATCGTTGGCGAACATATACCCTTTATCACCCCTTCGCCAGATATGGCGAGGATTGAGCGCTGCAAGGCCTTGCTTTCAACGATCTATGCCTGGCTCGACACGAAGATTCCCGCCCAGGGTTGGGCTTGCGGCGCGGATTTTACGCTGGCCGATTGTGCTGCGGCACCATCGCTTTTTTATGCCGATTGGGTGCATGAAATCCCAGAAACGCTCAATCGGCTCCAAGCCTACCGCGCGCGACTCTTGGCTCGTCCTTCGGTTGCGCGCTGCGTTGAAGACGCGCGACCCTATCGAGATTATTTTCCACTCGGCGCGCCCGACCGGGATTGAACAGGAGACTAAAATGGCGGCAACCGCTGACAATGGCTGGGAACTCGGCGTCAAACGTTTTATTAATTCTCCGCCAGAAAAAGTGTGGGACATTATGATCAATCGCATGGAAGAATGGTGGTGCCCCAAGCCTTGGCGGGCTGAGGTGGACAGGTTGGAACGGCGCGCCGGCGGGGGCTCCACGATCACCATGTTTGGGCCTGAAGGTGAAGTGCATCCCCATCCCGGATATGTCCTCGCTTGGGATGAAGGCCGGCGTTTTGCAGTTACCGATGCTGTGGTCGGCGATCTGATGCCAGTTGGTCCGTTTATGATTGGCATTTGGGAAATCGCTGCCGAGGGTGAAGGCACGTGCTACACCGCGCGTTCAAGGCATTGGGACGAAGACACAGCCAAGCGGCATGAAGCGATGGGTTTTGCCGATGGCTGGGGAGCTTGCGCCGATCAACTCAAAGCGCTGTGTGAAGCCGAATGACGCATTACGTCGCGCTCCTCCGCGCAGTTAATGTCGGAGGAACGGGAAAGCTGCCAATGTCTGACCTCAAGGCAATGGGCGAAGCGCTCGGCTTCGCCACTGTTCGTACTTGGATTGCGAGCGGGAATTTGGTGTTCACCTCCTCCAAAACTGAAGGAGAGGTCAAGGCTGCGCTTGAAGCAAAGCTTGCCAGCTATGCGGGCAAGCCGGTGCCCGTTTTTGTGCGCACGGATCTGGAATTGATGGACATTCTTGCGGCAGATCCATTCCCGGATGCCATCGGCGCGCGCTCGATGGTTTTCTTTTTTGATACGGCACCTCCAGTTGACGTCGTCACCAACATCAAAGGCCTTCAAGGCGAGCGTCTCGCCCGCGGCGTGCGCGAAATTTACATCGATTACGGCGCCAATATCCGCGACACCAAGCTCAAATTCTCGGCTATGAAAACTGGCACAGGGCGCAATATGAACACCGTGCGAAAGCTGGCGGGCCTCGCTCAAGCCGCGCCGAGATAATCCGTCTTACCCAGTTCAACGCCTGCACTCCGCAACAACGCATAAGCCATTGTGCTGTGGAAGTGCACGTTGGAAAGAACAAAGCCAAACAGAAAGTCTTGGCCTGTAAATTTTAACTCACCGCGCGGCGTGGGGAGCATAATTTCCTTTGCCTCACTACCATCGATCTGTTCGGGCGTCAGCGTGCCGAGAAAATCGATCGTGGATTGGCACCGCGCCATGAGATCATCGAAGCTGCTTTCTTGGTCATCCTGCGATGCAGGCTCAAGCCCTGCAAGGCGCGCAAGGCCACGACGGGGAATGTCACAGGCTATGCGGATTTGCGCTGATAACGGCAACATGTCGGGTACCAGCCGCATCGTCAGATAATTGGCCTCGTCGGTGCCTTTCGCGGTCGCATGCGCCTTGCCCTTGTCCAACACGCCCTGCAGGGCTGCTAGCGCGCGAATGATAACGGGGATGCTCGCTTGATACATCGAAAGGCTCATGTTTCTCTCCTCAGATTGGCGGCCTCTTTGGCGAAGGCAGGCGAAGTGCGCAACAGCTGATACGCCTCGACAATCGCTTGTAGCCGCTTTTCAAAACGCCGGTCGCCGCCGTTGCGATCAGGGTGAAACCGGCGCACCAATTCGGAATAGCGCGCGCGGAGTGCTTTTCTATCAGCACCTTCATCGAGCTCTAGTGTTTTTAGCGCGCGTCGATCTTCGCTGGTCATTGGTCTTTCGCCGGAGGGTGTCCGCGCGGCGCTTTGTTTGAACCGTGCCGCGATCGCATCGAGGGGATCGTGAAAGTCAGTCCATTTAGGGGGGCTATCGGCACCACCAGCGGAAAAGGCGCGAACGGTATTGGCCCAGCCGGCAGCGGGCATTTGCGCGTCCTCAATTTCCTCGCGGGTCATCCCGGAAAAGAAATCATAGCCCGCATTAAACACACGGACATGGGCAAGGCAAAGCCATTGAAAATCGCCTGGCCCATCGGGGCTCGCGGGTCGACCATAGGGGTTTGGCGCACGGAATTCACCAAATTCGCCGCAGGCTGGATGCGCGCACGGCTGTCGTGCCCCACGTACGCGGCCTTGAAACCGGTCATGCTTTTGCCCTTCGTCCATCGATTCTCCTTGGCGAAAGTTGCAAGATATGAAAAGACTTTGCGCATGATAAAAGGGCCCCTCCAAACCGAAATGGAACAGCTGTTAACCGCAGCCTTCGCGCCAATGAGGCTCGCTGTGATCAACGACAGTGCTGCTCACCACGGCCATAGCGGTGACGATGGAAGCGGCGAATCGCACTTTACAGTCGAGATCGAGAGCGCGGCTTTTGTGGGTGCCTCGCGCGTTGATCGGCAGCGGTTGGTCAATGCAGCCCTTGGCGACATTCCCGGGCAAAGGGTTCATGCACTGGCGATCAAGGCGCGCGCGCCGCACGAGTGATACGTCATTTGGTTAGGCGAGGGAGCGCCATACCGCGGTAACCTCGCGTTGATAACGCGCTCCCGTTGCATTTGCAGCGTGACAGCCATATTCCGCAGCGATGGCGAAGCTCTATTTCTACTATGCATCGATGAACGCGGGCAAATCGACCACGTTGCTTCAGGCCGATTTTAACTACCGTGAGCGCGGCATGGAGACGATGTTGTGGACGGCGGCGCTCGATGATCGTTATGATAGCGGGGTCATAACCAGTCGGATCGGCTTACAAGCCGACGCCCGTAAATTCTCGCCTGAAACCGATTTTTGGGCAGAGATCTCAGGCCATAATACCGGCAAGCCACTGGCCTGTGTCTTTGTTGATGAGGCCCAGTTTTTGACGCGCGCGCAAGTGTTGCAACTCGCACGATTGGCGGATGACGCCAATATCCCGGTCGTCGCTTATGGCTTGCGGACCGATTTTCAGGCAGAGCTTTTTCCGGGCAGCGCCGCGCTTCTCGGCTTGGCAGACTCGCTCGTGGAACTGAAAGCCGTTTGTGAATGTGGGCGCAAATCAACGATGAACTTGCGCGTTGATGCCAAGGGCCGTGCCGTGCTCAAAGGGGCTCAGACCGAGGTCGGCGGCAATGATCGTTATGTGGCGCTTTGTCGCAAGCATTTCATGGAGAAAGTGCGTTGACCATTAGGCGTACCGCGCTCTCCGCGCCAATGGAAGACAGCGACTGGAGTAGCGGACCTATCCTGCTCTTGCCTGTTGATGAGTCACACCGTGAAGGTCTGCGGGCCGTGTTTGATCCAGCGGACCCTGTTTGGGATATATATCCCGTCAACTTAAGCGGCGACGTTTTCGACGTGAGCTTTGATGCTATTTTGAAGAATGAAGAGTTTCATAGCTTCGTCACCCTATTTGGCGGGATCGTGGTTGGTATCACCCGGTTCATCAATCTCAAACTTGAACAACAAACGCTCGAAATTGGCGGTACATTCATGGCGGATTGGGTGCGCGGCACAGGCTTAAACGCGCGCGTCAAGGCGCTCTTGCTAAACCGTGCATTTGAATGCGGCATCCGCCGTGTTGAATTTCGGGTCGATGAACGCAACAAGCGGTCTCAGGCCGCTGTTCTGAAACTCGGCTGTATGCGCGAAGGGCTTCTGCGCGCCGACCGAATCACATGGACTGGCCATATTCGCGATACTGTGCTCTTTTCCATCCTCGCCGATGAGTGGCGCAGGCGAACGCAGGGAGAATAACGTGGGCGAAATAGGAACTTGGATGTTTGAAGCCGCGACGCTGATCATCCCCTTGGCAATTGCCATCGTGTTTCATGAAGTCGCGCATGGGCGCGTGGCGCATTTCTTTGGCGATCCAACGGCAGCGAATGCCGGGCGTTTGAGCTTTAATCCCGTGCGGCATATCGACCCGGTTGGAACGATCGCGCTGCCGCTCATACTTGGCCTGTTCCATTTGCCGATCTTTGGTTGGGCAAAGCCTGTGCCTGTCATGCAATCGCGCCTTCGCAATCCACGTTGGCATATGGTCGCCGTCGCTGCTGCGGGGCCGCTCATGAATATTGCCCTGGCCTTTGTCGTTACCATTTTCCTCTTTTTGTTCGGCCAGCTCTCAGACCAAAGCGACGGCGGCTTCGCTTCAGGTTTTATGACTGCCAACATGGTCAATTTTTTGCAGATCAACGTATTTCTGGCGATCTTTAACATGTTGCCGATTCCGCCCTTTGATGGCTCAAAAGTCTTGGCGGGTCTTTTGCCGCCATCGCTTGGAATTCCCTTTCAGCAGCTTGAGCGTCGCGCAATGCCCTTCGTCATCATGTTGCTTGTCGGCTTGCCTTACTTTTTCCCAAAGGCCAATATTGTCAGCAGGGTTGTTTTCCCACCGGCCAATTGGCTGATGCAGGGGATAATCGGCATAGTCAGTGCGGTCCTTGGCTAAGCCATACACTGCGGCGCTGCCATGCTAAACGGCTGGATCATCCTCGATAAGCCGCTCGGGCTCGGTTCGACGGCGGGCGTGAGCGCGGTGAAGCGCGCGCTACGCGAGGGCGGCTATGCCAAAGTAAAAGTCGGGCATGGCGGCACACTTGATCCACTTGCGACAGGCGTATTGCCGATAGCGCTGGGCGAAGCGACCAAGCTTGCCGGGAGGATGCTTGATGCCTCAAAAATTTATGAGTTCACGCTTACCTTTGGAACGGAAACTGACACGCTGGACCTTGAAGGCAAGGGGGTCGCGACATCGGATGTTTTGCCGACGATTGCTGAACTTGAGGCGGTCCTGCCGCGCTTCACTGGGCTAATTGATCAAGTGCCACCGGCTTATTCGGCACTCAAAGTAGACGGTCAGCGCGCTTATGATTTGGCGCGTGCAGGAGAAGAGGTGGTCCTTGCAAAGCGAGCTGTGACGATTCACGCCCTCCGAATTCATCATGCTGAACTTATATCAGCAGCCATATGTCCAAGCCATCCGCCTGACAGCGAGGTACGGACGCTGAAACAAGTTCAAGGAGGCGACAAACAAAACTCGATCACCTTCACTGCCCATGTCTCAAAAGGCACTTACATTCGCTCGCTCGCCCGCGACATAGCGTATGCGCTTGGCACTGTTGGTCATGTGACGATGCTGCGCCGAACCAAAGCAGGGCCGTTTGGCCTCGAAAACGCAATTTCGCTGGACTTTCTCTTTGAAAAGTCTAAGGAACGCGCCCTAGAAGACGTTACTCTGCCGATTAGGACGGCGCTGGACGACATCCCGGCACTCGCCCTTACCCCGGAACAGGCAGAGCTGATCCACCACGGACAGGTCTTGACCGGGATTGCTGCAACAGACGGCCTCATGCTTGCGCTGAACGGTGAAACCCCGCTCGCGCTGGTTGAGGTTCTGGACGGAAACGTCCGCACGGTGCGGCGATTTAACCTGTGACACGGATGTCGAAGGAAAAAACATGACCATCACTGCCGAGCGCAAGCAAGTGCTCATCAAGGAAAATGCGCGCCACGAAG
>JBEGTP010000105.1:0-2723 GCA_041179365.1 Pseudomonadota bacterium | reverse complement strand
GGTTGAATGCTGCGTGAATCATTGGGGTATTGATCCCGGGGATGCGATCATCATGCCTTCCCCCGTCACCCATGTCAGCGGCTATTCAAACGGGCTGGAACTGCCCTTTATCGCGGGTACGCAAACGGTGTTGATGGAACACTGGAATGCGGGGGAGGCCCTCGGGCTTATTGAACGCCATCAGGTGACGGGAACGGTTGCGGCCACACCGTTTTTGACCGAGCTGGCTAACGCGGCGCAATTGGCGGGAACGCGCCTGCCAAGCCTGAAATTCTTTGCCTGTGGTGGGGCGGCAGTTCCGCCCGATGTGATCCCAAATGCTAATGCAGCCTTTGAAAATTGCCGCGCATTCCGGGTGTTTGGCAGTTCAGAAGTACCGCTTGTTACCTTAGGTTATCCAGCGGTGGGGGCGGAGAAACTGGCCGCCACCACCGACGGCGCGATTATCGATTATGAGGTTCAAATCCTCGATGACGGTGAAATTCTAGCGCGCGGCCCAGCAATGTTTTTGGGCTATGCCGACGCGCAGCAGACCGCCGAGGCGATCACCGAGGACGGCTATTTCCGCACCGGTGATATTGGCTGCATCACTCCAGAAGGCGCGCTTCTGATCACCGGACGCAAGAAAGATCTGATCATTCGCGGCGGCGAAAATATCAGCGCGAAAGAAATAGAGGACGCGCTGCACACCCACGCCGACGTCCGCGAAGCCGCCGTGGTGGCGATGCCGCATGCCCGCCTTGGGGAAGGCATTTGCGCTTTCATCATCGGCACGGCGTCCACTGATACATTGATCGCCCATATCGCAGCGAGTGGCCTTGCCAAGCAAAAGACGCCCGAACGCTTTGAATTTGTGACCGATTTCCCCCGCACGGCTTCGGGGAAAATCCGCAAGGATCAGCTCCGTGAAATGGCGAAGGTTGCGCTTTAACCGGCCATCGCTTGTGCAATCGCAGCTTCCATTTCCGCCGCACTCGGATTTTTGCGCAACGTCAGCCCGCCGTTCACTTGGAGATTCTCTCCAGTCATGAAGCATTCGTCGCTGGCAAGGAACACCGCTGCCGCCGCTACATCCTCTGACGTCCCGATGCGACCCAGTGGATAACCGCTGACGAAGCTATCAAACAGTCCAGGCACTTGCTTGGCGTCTGCATTCATCGGCGTGTCAGTCAGGCCCGGAGAGATTGAATTGGCGCGAATGCCGCGCACGCCAAATTCATTGGCGACGCAGCGGATCACGTGATCAATGCCCGCCTTTGTGCCCATATAGGCGGCATGGTTTTCGAGCATGATCTTGGCCGTGGCCGAACTGATCTGGATGATTGATCCGCCCGCTCCGCCATTTTCTGGGCTCATCGCCTCGATCATGGCTTGGCAAAAAAGGAACGGTCCCTTGAATTGGAGCGCCATCATCTGATCGAGCTCTTCATCGGTATTGTCGAGAAAGGGTTTGAGGAAGCCCCAGCCGGTGGAATTGACCGCAATCGAAATGCTGCCCATTTTCGCCTTCGCCGCTTGCGCGAGAGCAAAAACGGATGCGCGGTCTGTGATGTCGCAGTGGATCGCGTGACCCCCGATTTCGGCGGCAAAGCGTTCGAGCTCTTCCATCTTGCGGCCCGCCACCACAATTTGTGCACCTTCATCTGCGAACCGCCGGGCGATCACTTGCGCCATATTGCCGTGGTTGCCCGCACCAATCACGATGGCTGATTTGCCTTCTAAACGTCCCATGATTCAGCTCCTCGCTTTTCAGTTATACGCAACATATCATCGCTATGGCGGGTGGGTTCCTGATTAAAAGGGCAGTGGTTGCCGTGGCATGCAGGGGCCATCACCCCATCCATATTATCATAGAGCAAGGAATTGAGCATGGATCTCGGACTCAAGGGCAAAAAGGTTATTCTGACGGGTGGTAGTCGCGGTATTGGCCGGGCCGCGCTCGAAATTTTTGCCGCTGAAGGTGCTGATGTTGCCTTCTTTTCGCGCAATAAGGCGCAAGTCGATGAAGCGGTGGCCAGCCTTTCCCGCCACGGCGGCACGGTGATTGGCGAAGCCTTTGATATGAGCGATCTTGAGGCTTATCCAAAATGGCTCACCGCGACCGCTGAAAAGCTTGGCGGCTGCGATATTTTTGTTCCGGGTGCCAGTGCCTCAGGCTCTGGCGCGACGGGCGATTGGGATGCCTGCGTCAATGCCGATCTCAAAGGCACCGTGATCGGCTGCGAAACGCTTGAGCCGTATCTAGAAAAATCAGTTCAAGGCTCCATCGTCATCATGTCGAGCACGGCAGGGTTTGAAACCTTCATCGTTCCCCAAGCATTTAACGCGATCAAGGGCGCTTTGCTCGTTTATGCCAAGCAGCTTGGCCAAGCGCTGGGGCCGAAGAATATCCGCGTGAACGCGGTTTCACCCGGGCCGATCGCCTTTCCCGGCGGCAATTGGGAAGCGATCAAGGGCGCGGCGCCCGAACTTTATAACGCGACCGAAGCCGCCTTTGCGCTTGGCCGTTGGGGCGCGCCCGATGAAGTAGCGCGCACAATTGCTTTCCTCGCCAGCCCCGCTTCATCATACACGACCGGCACCAACGTTGTGATCGACGGCGGTTATACCAAGCGGGTTCAGTTCTGATCGGGCCTATCGCGCGCCTGCCGCGCGAGACTCCACGCAAAACTGCGGATAGGATTTTTAGGGCCTCTAGCGAGGCGCTGGGGCGTCCTACACTT
>JBEGTP010000104.1:0-9680 GCA_041179365.1 Pseudomonadota bacterium | reverse complement strand
CTCGTGCAGTCAAGCGGGGAATTGGGATACGGCCCGACAAACTGACGCAGCATTTGGCGCTTTTGCGCGTATCGCGGGTCTTGTTGTTCGCGCGCGCGCAAGCGCGGCGGGCTTTGATTTGCCTGCTATCCAGCAGAGCTTTGACAAGCAACCTGGGCCCTTTCGTTTGCAAGGCTATTCAAAACTCTTGTCGTTAGAAGACACATTGGCTGGCCGCGAGGCAATCTTGGCAGATTTGCGGACGCGCGGCGTTCAAACCAAGCCCATGACTGATAATCCTGAACTCTTTGTCCTTGTCATGAAGACCATGGTCATGGAAACGCGCATCAAGGCCGGGCGCGCCATGTTCTAGTTGGTTATTCCGCGATCGCGCAGGTTGGGTTTTGTATCAGCTCCTTGAGCGCCCAAGCCGCCGCCTCGCGCACCGTTTCATTCGGGTCATCAAGAAGTCGCTGTAGCGGCGGAGCAAACTTTGTATCGCCACTGTTTCCTGCCGCAATCGCTGCGTTACGGACCATCCGGTCGCGACCGATCCGTTTGATAGGAGAGCCTGAGAAGATTTTCCGAAACGCCGCATCATCGAGCGCCAACAGGTCTAAGAGCGCCGGGGCCATCAGTTCAGCGCGCGCGACAAAGGCTCTGTGGGCCGCGGCAGCGTCTGCAAATTTATTCCACGGGCAAACGGCTAAACAATCATCGCAGCCATAGATGCGGTTTCCAATGGCGCGGCGAAATTCATGCGGGATCGGCCCCTTATGCTCGATAGTCAAATAAGAGATGCACCGCCGCGCGTCGACGCGGTATGGCCCCATGAAGGCATCGGTCGGACAGGCAGTATGGCACGCGCTACAACGGCCGCAATGATCGGCCTCAGGCGCATCAGGCGCGAGATCAAGCGCGACGTAAATTGCGCCGAGAAAAAGCCAGCTACCGTGGGTGCGGCTGACGAGGTTTGAATGCTTGCCTTGCCACCCTAGCCCTGCTGCGGCAGCGAGCGGCTTTTCCATTACAGGGGCTGTATCGACAAAAACCTTGAGCGCGCAGCCTGTTTCCGCCACCAGCCAGCGGGCGAGCGCCTTGAGCGCCTTTTTCATCACATCATGATAGTCAGCGCCTTGGGCATAGACTGAAATGCGCCCCCGATCCGGATATGCAGCAAGTGCCAGTGGATCGACGGCGGGCGCGTAGGACATGCCGAGCATGATAACGCTGCGCGCGCCTTCCCAAAGCTTCTGCGGGCTACCGCGCTCTTCGGCCCGGTTTTCCATCCACGCCATCTCGCCGTGCGCGCCTTCTTCTAGCCATTTCGCAAGGGCGGGCCCAAAATTATGATCGACCCCCGTGATCTTGCAATCGGCAAAACCCAAACGCGTTGCTTCGGACTTTAGGGCTTTAATAAGGGAAGGCTTGTTATCAGGCACCGGCGTCCGCTACCACGGCTGCGCGAACAAGGGAATTCTGTGTGTCATCTGCTACCCCCGTCTGGGCTGAGAACATCACCAAGCGCTTTGGCAAGGCGCACGCGGTTAGGGGGGTCAGCCTCTCTGTGCCGCAGGGTTCTATTTACGGTGTGCTCGGGCCCAATGGTGCCGGCAAAACGACGACGCTGCGGATGCTGCTTGGCATTATTGATCCCGATAGCGGAACGCGAAGCCTGCTTGGATACGACGTGCCGCGGCTCGCGAGCGACCGTGTCGGCTATCTTCCCGAAGAGCGCGGACTCTACCCCAATATGAAAACGGTCGAGGCGATTGCTTTTATGGGCGCGCTTCGTGGGCTCGGTTGGGCAGAAGGGCGCACACGCGGGCAGGCTCTTATGGAAAGCGCAGGACTCGGCCATGCTACGGGCAAGAAGATCAAGCATCTTTCCAAAGGCATGGCGCAATTGGTTCAGCTTTTGGGGTCCATTGTCCATAAGCCCGAACTCATCGTGCTCGACGAGCCTTTCTCGGGCCTTGACCCGGTTAATCAGGAGCATTTGGAACACGTGATCCGAGGCGAGCGTGACCGCGGGGCGACGATCCTCTTTTCAACGCATGTTATGGGCCATGCCGAGCGCTTGTGTGACCGACTTTCGATTATCGCAGGAGGCCTTGTCCGCTTCGAAGGCACGGTCGATGAAGCGCGCGCGCGCTTGCCGATGCAGGCTCATTACGTGCCCAATATGCAATCCGATGCGATCGGTGCGCTTCTGCCAGAGGATGCAACGCGCGTAGGAGACGGTTGGCGGTTCATCGTGCCTGAAGGCGGGGTAGAGCGTATGCTGGTCGCGCTCATCAAGGCCAAGCACGGTGTCGCGGGGCTCACCATGCAGCGCCCGAGCCTCCACGATGCCTTTGTTGAAATCGTCGGGAAAGCCAATATCGGAGACGTTGTGGCCGAGCAGGAGCAAGCGCTATGAGCCATTTCCTGCGCCAATGTGCAGTCGTCGCGCGGCGCGACTTTTTGGCCGTTGTAGCTACGCCGACGTTTTTGCTTTTCCTACTTGCCCCGCTTATCATGATCATCATCGCCATCACCGGCGGGTCTGGCGCGACTCAAGCGGCGCAAAGCACCGTTGATGCCGCGCGCATTGCCGTCATCGCCGCACCGCAGGATGCCTTTGACATCAAAGCAGCGGATGATCATTTGCGCGCCGTCAATGGGTCTGACTTTCTTCCAAAGCTTGAAATCATCCCCACACACGGCAAGGATGAAACCTTGGCCGCGGCGCTTTTTGGTGCCAGAAAGACGGACTATCTCGCGGTCATGTTTGGCGACTTGAAAAAGCCGGTCATTCGGCACGAAGAATCGAGCGTGCGGTCTGCCGGTCTGCTCGCAGAAATCGCCGAGCAGGTTGTGCGGTCACGCGCGGCAGGCACGCCGATCACCCAGAGTATGAGCCATCCTGTCTTGCAGCCAATTAAGGCTGCTCGCGCGGGGGTGGGTGGGCAACGCACCACAGCCTATTTTGCCGTGTTCGGTATTTTCTTCCTCACGCTCTTGCTCGCGGGCCAATCGGTCGGGATGCTCGCAGAAGAGAAATCAAACAAGGTGATCGAAATTCTTGCGGCAGCGCTTCCGCTCGAAGCGGTCTTCCTCGGCAAGTTGATCGGCATGTTTGGGGTCGCACTCCTTTTTGTCACATTCTGGAGTGTGATGATCGGTGCGGCGCTCTTTTTTACTGATGCCGGTGGCACCATCATGGCGATGCTAAGTCCGGCGGTCGGCATGGGACCGTTCTTGATTCTGTGTGGGCTCTATTTCACCATGTCTTATATGTTGCTCGGTGCCGTCTTCCTCGGCGTTGGCGGGCAGGCCGCGACGATTCGTGACATTCAAATGCTCTCGCTACCGATCACAATTCTACAAGTAGCGATGTACGGCATCGCATCAAAAGGCGTGGCGCAGCCAGAATCGACTTTGGCGCGCTTTGCCGAAATTTTCCCATTCAGCTCGGCTTACGCCATGGCCGGGCATGCTGCGAATGATCCCGCACTCTGGCCCCACGCCCTCGCGCTTATTTGGCAAGCTCTGTGGGTCGCGGCGACGATCTTTTTTGCGGCGAGGCTTTTTCGTATCGGCGTTCTAAAGTCTGGAGGTGGGCTGCGCGCCGCCTTTGGGCTGAAAGCCAAGACGGATTGATATTGACATCGCTGTAAATAGTAGCATTCTGCAACTCAAATAGGGTCAGATGAGGATAGCAGGAAATGGCAAGTGTTTTGCGCGAAGAACCCGAGGTCGTTGATCCGCTCGATGTATCGCGCGCCGAACTTTACAGTGAAGATCGTTGGCAAGAGCCCTTTCGAACCCTGCGAGAAACAGCGCCGATCCATAAATGTGAAGATTCGAAGTTTGGCCCCTATTGGTCCGTTTCAACCTATAAGCCGATCCAGCATGTCGAAGCATTGCCCAAGATATTCTCGTCTAGCTGGGAAGTTGGCGGCATAACCGTTGCGGGCGACGGCGTTGATCATTTGAAAGAGGGCGAAGTCGTCTTTCCGATGTTTATCGCGATGGATCCGCCGCAACATGCCGCCCAACGCCGCACGGTTGCGCCCGCTTTTAATCCGAGCGAAGTCGAACGGATGAAGGTCGACGCCCAAAAACGAACCGGCGATGTGCTCGATGGCCTGCCGATTGGTACACCCTTTGACTGGGTTGATCATGTGTCGATGGAATTAACGACGCAGATGCTTGCCATCTTGTTTGACTTTCCTTGGGAAGAGCGACGCAAGCTCACCTATTGGTCCGATCAGCTTGGTGACATCGAAAACTCTGATACCGTCGAAGAGCGGACTGCCCGGCGCGGTGTGGCGTTTGAAATGGGGTCGGCCTTTGGGCAACTCTGGCAAGAGAAGGCTGCCAATCCCGGTCCGCACGATCTGATCTCGATGATGCTCCAATCCGACGCGATGAGCCATATGAGTCAGGAGGAGTTTATCGGAAACCTGATTCTCCTCATCGTTGGCGGGAATGATACGACACGGAATTCAATGTCTGCCTATGCCTATGCGCTCGATCAATTTCCTGATCAGCGCGCCATTTTAGAAGCCAATCACGATCCTGATCTTGCGGTCAATGCGATGCATGAAATCATCCGGTGGCAGACCCCTTTGTCGCACATGCGTCGCACGGCGACTGAAGATACGGAGCTTTTTGGCCACCAAATTAAAAAGCGCGATAAGCTGGCCCTCTGGTACATCTCAGGCAACCGCGATGAGAGCATCTTTCCAGAGGGTGATAAGATCATCGTTGAGCGTGAAAATGCGCGGCGGCATCTGGCCTTTGGTTACGGCATCCACCGTTGCGTCGGTGCGCGTGCGGCCGAGCTTCAGCTGACGTCACTCATCGCTGAAATGCAAAAGCGCCGCCTGCGCGTGCATGTGGTTGAAAAGCCCGAGCGCGTGCCAGCCTGCTTCGTGCACGGCTTTAGAAAAATGATGGTTCAACTTGAGCGGTATTAAGCGGGCCAGACCCTATCGCGTGACCGCATAATAGCCCACGTAGAGCCACGAGAGAAAGCCGTGGATGATCGCCCAGAGAATTGATTTGTGGAGGCTCCAAGAGATGGTCACCGCAAGCGCGGTCCCGAGCCCAATGCCCGCCTTCGCCGCCTGCGCAGAGCGATAGCGAAACTGCGGCATCGCAGCGCGCTCACGCTCGGGGGGCAAAATTTCAACGGCCATAGGCGAGTCTCCCTGTGAACATCAGCCGCGCTCGGCCTGAACCACGACTTCAGCAGACCGTAAAGCGGCGACAATTCGCATCAGATGTTGCACGTCGCTCACCTCAAGATCAACGACAAATGTGTGGAAGCTTTGATCGCGGTTTTCCATTTTGAGGTTGAGGATATTCGCGTCATTGCTGCCAAAAATGCCCGCCATCGCGGCGAGGGCCCCTGGCTCATTTTTGACAATGATGGCAAGCCGCGCCGCCCCGCCCTCTGAGCTATCGCCCCAGGCAAGATCGAGCCAATCGGTATCAACGCCGTCAGCGAGCGCGGCACAATCGATGGTGTGGACGTGAATGGGCTCATCGGGCCTTCTGATCCCAACAATCCGGTCTCCCGGCACCGGATGGCAGCACGGCGCGAGATCGAACACAACGCCGGGGGTGAGGCCGCGGATAGAGATCGCGGTTTTTTGGCCGCCGAGCTTGACGCTGCCCTTGACCCCCTTGCCCGGCATCAGCGCGTTGAAGACTTGATCATCGCTGATCGTTTGCCGGCCAATGGCGGTCATCAGCGCGTCCTCATCTTTCATCTTGAGGCGCTTGATCGCATCTTCAAGCCCGGTCTTGCCAAGCTTGGCAGGCAGTCGACCTGCGAGCTCGTTAAAGATTTTACGGCCGAGCGCGACAAGCTCATCATCCTCCTTGTGGCGCACAAAGCGGCGGATGGCGGCGCGCGCCTTTCCGGTCGTCGCAAAGGCAAGCCATTGCGGCTGGGGCTCCTGTGCTTTTGACGTGAGAATTTCGACTTGGTCGCCATTTTCAATCGGCGTCCGCAGCGGGACAACGCGGCCATTGACCTTCGCGCCGACTGCCGTGTCTCCAACGCTTGTGTGGATTGCATAAGCGAAGTCAATCGGCGTTGCGCCTTTGGGCATTTGGATCAGTTCACCCTTGGGCGTAAAGGCAAAGATGCGGTCTTGATACATGGCGAGTTTGGTGTGCTCGAGTATCTCTTCGGGGCTTTCGGCATGATCGAGAATCTCGACAAGATCCTGAATCCAGTTTGCCCGATTGTCGGCCACTTCAGCGCCGCTGACCGCCGCTTTATAGGCCCAGTGTGCCGCATAGCCATATTCAGCCTGCGCATGCATTGTGCGCGACCGGATCTGGATTTCGATCCGCACTTTCTCACTATGGATGACCGAGGTGTGGAGGCAGCGATAGCCATTGCGCTTCGGTGTTGAAATATAGTCCTTGAACCGCCCGGGCACCATCGGCCACCGCTTGTGAATGAGGCCAAGCGCTTGGTAACTATCTTCATCAGCGGGCACGATCGCACGAAACGCCATGACGTCAGACAATTGTTCGAAGCTGATGTGGCGCTCTGCCATCTTGCGCCAGATCGAGTAGGGATGTTTTTCGCGGCCAGAAACTTCCGCCTCAATGCCGGCGCGCGACAGGAGGAGTTTGATGCCGGAGCTAATCCGGGCAATCCGGTCTCCGCCGCCTTCTTGCAGTTGCTCTAGCCGCTTGCTGATTGAATTATACGCTTCTGGCTCAAGCTCTTTGAAGGCGAGCGTCTGCATTTCCTTCATAAATTCATACATGCCGATGCGTTCGGCAAGTGGCGCGTAAATGTCCATCGTTTCGCGCGCGATGCGGCGGCGCTTTGCCTCATCCTTGATGAAGTGCAGCGTGCGCATATTGTGGAGCCGGTCAGCGAGCTTGACGATCAGAACGCGAATATCGCCCGACATTGCGAGCAAGAACTTGCGCAGATTCTCCGCTGCGCGCTCATTGTCGCTCATCGCTTCGATCTTGGAGAGCTTGGTGACGCCGTCAACAAGCCGCGCGACATTGGGTCCGAAGAGCCGCGCAATCTCTTCAGGCGTCGCCACCGTATCCTCAATCGTATCGTGGAGGATGGCCGTCGCAATCGTTTCATCGTCGAGGTGCAAGTCCGTCAGCAGCCCTGCTACTTCGATCGGGTGGCTGAAATACGGATCGCCCGACGCGCGCAATTGCGATCCGTGCGCCTTCATCGAAAACACATAGGCGCGGTTGAGGAGGTCCTCATCCGCGTCGGGGTCATAGGCCTTGACCTTTTCCACGAGTTGAAACTGGCGCAACATAGCGCTCACATGACGGGATGCGCCGCCTAAAGGCAAGCCCTGCCACAAAAAAGTACAGCCATGCCGAACGAAACCAGCATGGCTGCAAGGCGGGCATCAGCGACGAGGGAGCACGCCGAGCCTAGGGGTGTCAGCTCATTTGGCCTTGGTGTTGCACTGCGCTAACTGCTCAGCCGAAAACTCTTGGCCATTTGACGAAAAAACGTCGATCTTTCCAAGCTTTCTGGCGGCTGCGGCGCACGCAATTTCGGGGCGGCTGCCGACGACAGGCGCAACGCAGACGCCGCCATTGCACGACCAGAGCGCATCGCGGATGACGATTTTGCCCGACGCTTTGGCTGGATTTGCAGCGACAAGGCGCGAGGGCGCTCCAGCAGCAAAGGCTTGGGTCGAAACCCCGGTGATGAGCGTTGCCGATGTAATCAAAGCGGCAAGGGCGAAGAGGGGGCGGGAGAGGGTGAAGGTCATTTTGAAGATCCTTTCAGGGAGGGATGCATTTAGGTTGCGAATCACTACTTAATGAAGTAGATTTCAAGTTGCAACTGAAAACCTATATATTTTTTGCATCGAGACTGAAATAGGATAGGCTGGACAGTGGACGAGAAAATGGCGCGCTATGTTTCGCGTGCGAAGGGAGCAGCGCAAGGCGCGCGAGGCCCGGCGTAAATGATGATTGGATCGTGATGGGTGATTTGAAGGAAGACTTGGCAAATTTAGCATGCTGCGGCTTGCCCGTTGCGCTTGAGGCGATGGGCGAGACCTGGTCGTTCCTGATCCTGCGGGCTTCTTTTAATGGCCTGCACCATTTTGAGGAGTTTCAAGCGACACTCGGGATCGCCCGCAACATTCTTGCCAACCGCTTGGGGCGGCTTGTCGATCACGGTATTTTGGCCCGCCAACCGCTGCCGCATGATCGGCGCAAAATTGAGTACCGGCTGACTGAAAAAGGCGCGGAACTGTTGCCCGCGATGATCGCGCTGCGCCAATGGGGTGAGACATGGGGGACAGGCGAGCCCTCGACCCCGGTGCTCGTCGATGAGCTCGACCATCAGCCGATCCGCAAGGTCGAGCTGCTCGCGCATGATGGCCGCCCGCTCGGCCTAAAGGATCTGCGCTGGATGCATGCCCAAGACATTCGGCCGCTCGGATCAGCCAAGCTGCAAATAGTTGCCTAATCCACGCCGCGCAAACGGCCATGCAACGCGGCGCCAAAATCCGTCGAAAGAGACGAAAGAGACGCGACATCTCCCTATAAAACAAGCGTCTCTTTTGCGCCGACGCGCGCACGCGGCGATGTTTTGAAGACGATTCAGACTGAGAAAGAGCCCACTCGGCAAAGCAAATTAAATCCTACATTGCAAGCGAAGCGCAGCCCGCTTTTCACGGGGTCAGGTGCCCTGATCCTACTGGAGCCTTGGGTGAAGTGACGCGCTCTCGGCGGATGCCAAGGCCGAGGATCCGGCCGGGAATGCGGCGGAGCAGCGGATAGCGATTGAGCATGCGGAGTGGCCAAGGCGGGCGGCTGATCACTTGCTGCGTGTCGAGCACCGCCGCAATAACACGGTCTTGGATGAGTTTCTGGCCCCACTGGATCACGCGTGTCGGCCACCCCCGCCGATCCTCGACACGGTGGAGCAGGGAATCGACATTTGCCGCGACGGTGAGGGGAGCCGCCAAGAGGTTCGCCGCAGCCACCGCATCTTGTATCGCCAGATTGATGCCGATCCCACCAATTGGCGACATGGCATGGGCCGCGTCTCCGATCGCGAGCAGACCCGCACGGTGCCATCGCTCAAGCCGGTCGAGCGACACGGACAACAGGCTGAACTGAGACCAGTCCGTCATCACGGCGTCGAGCGGCCGCAAATGGGGCGCGAGACCTTCCAGTTGCTTGAGCAAGGCAGGGAGCCCGCGCGCTTTGACGGCTTCAAAGCGTCCCTTCGGTAAAAGCGTCGCCGCTTGCCAATAGCTGCCCCTGTCAATGGTAATGAGCGCGCTGCCTGTCGCAACGGAACCCCGCAAACTGCCCCCGGCTTCATCGCGCTTGGGAATCGCGAACCACAGGACATCCATCGGCGCACCCAAGTTAAGTAGCGGCAGGACATTCTCCTGCCGGACAATTGAACTGCGGCCATCGGCGGCAATGACCAATTTGCGCGCGCGCAGCTCCTCCCCGCCCGCGAGCGCAACCCCAACGATCCGGCCGTCTTCCTCCGAGAGCCGCTCGACTCCTGCCTTCATGCGCAGACGAAAGGCGGGAAAGGCCGCCGCTTCGTCTTTTAGAAAATCAAGGAAATCCCACTGAGGCATCATCGCGATGAAGGGCGCGGGCGTCTTGAGAAAGCGGAGATCGCCAACCGCCATATCCTGGCCAGCGACGGAAAGAACCGCCTG
>JBEGTP010000103.1:0-4359 GCA_041179365.1 Pseudomonadota bacterium | reverse complement strand
CCTTCGGTAAAGATCTGGTCGGCGATACGGAGATCCTGCGCTTCAAGCCCGCGCGTGGCATCGAGCAGCAAAACAACGACTTCAGCAAAATCAATCGCGCGCTGGGTGTCGGCGGCCGAGAGCTTTTCAAGCTTGTCCTCTACCTTGGCCTTGCGCCGCAGACCGGCCGTGTCGATCAGGCGAACGGGCCGATCCTGCCAATTCCACTCGATGGTGATCGAATCGCGCGTGATTCCGGCTTCGGGCCCAGTGATCATCCGGTCTTCGCCGATCATACGGTTTACGAGCGTTGATTTACCCGCGTTGGGCCTGCCGACGATCGCAAGCTTAAGCGGCGCATTGGGAGACTCATCGTCTTCCTCCTCGCTTTCAACGTCAACATCATCGCGTTCAAGATGCGGACGCAGTGCTTCAAACAAATCGACGAGGCCATCGCCGTGTTCGGCACTAAAGGGAATGGGGTCGCCAAGGCCAAGCGCATAGGCCTCATTAATGCCCGCCTCGCCCGCTCTGCCTTCGGCCTTGTTCGCCAATATGACAATCGGCGTATCTGATCCGCGCAGCCAAAGCGCGATTTCCTCATCAAGACCAACGATTCCCGCGCGCGAATCGATGACAAAGAGCGCGACATCGGCTGCATCGACAGCGGCCTTAGTTTGAAGGCGCATCCGGCCAGGCAGGGTCTGCTCATCCTCGGTTTCAAAGCCTGCGGTGTCGATCAATTTAAAATCAAGACCGAGCAGCGATGTATCACCCTCGCGCCGGTCACGGGTCACGCCCGGCCGGTCATCGACAAGCGCAAGCTTCTTTCCAACCAAGCGATTGAAGAGCGTTGATTTTCCAACATTGGGTCGCCCGATGATGGCGACCACGGGGAGCGGGGCAGCCACCATCTGGCCCCCTCTATCGCCAAGCGGTCAGGCGACCGTCATTTGTAAGGATATAGAGGGTGTTGTTCGCCACGATAGGCGACAAATAGACCGGGCCGCCAGCACTCGTGGTGCTTTGAATTTTCCCATCAGCCGTCGCCATATTGACCAACTGACCATTTGACCCGGCGAGGATGAGGCGGTCTCCGGCAAGAACTGGGCCCGTCCAGTTGATCGGATCAGCCTTCTTCTTTGCCTTGCGATACCGTGGCAATTGCGACACCCAGCGCACACGGCCACTGCCGCGCGCAACGCAGACGACGCGGGCATCATCGGTCACAACAAAAAGCCATTCGCCCGCAATCGACGGTGTCGAAATACCCGCGATGTTAATTTCCCACAGGCGCTGCCCCGTCACAAGATCAATCGCGACCATCCGGCCACCTTGGCCCACGGCATAAACCCGTCCGCGATCAACAACGGGGCTCGCATCAATATCGGCGAGCGCTGAAACCGACGTGGAAATGCTGGTCCGCGAAAGCGCGTCGGCCCAAATCTGACGCCCGTTTTCATAGCGATACGCGTTGAGCTCGCCCGAGGAAAATCCAGCGATGACCGTGCCTTGCGCAATGGCTGGAGCCCCCACGCCAAAGACGCCCGCGAGTTCCGCAGCACCAGCTTGGGTCCATTCCACATTGCCATCGCTTTGGCGCAGCGCGACAACTTGGTTGTCATTGCTCATCACATAGATGTTGCCATTACCAATGCTCGGCGCGCCGCGCAGAGGACCGGTCGGGCGCTTTTTCCAGACGACTGAGCCATCTGAAATCTTCAGCGCACCAACATCACCAAGCCCGTTGGTCGCGTAGAGAAATTCACCGTCTACACTGACGCCGCCACCCCAAGAGACTTTGGCACCTTCTCCCTTAACGCCGAAGCCTACGGCCCAGATTTTGCGGCCCGTTTGCGCGTCAAAAGCCATGATGTTGGCCGCCGTATCCATGACATAAAGACGGTTGCCCTCAACCACAGGGGCCGCGCCGAGGCGTGACTGGCTGGACGATCCTTGGATCGAGGTTTGCCAAGCGACGCCGAGTGACTGACCAAGCGCGAGGTTGTCCATGGCCTTTGCGCCGTTACCGCCCGGTTGAGCCCAGGCTTCATTGGTCTGCGCTGGCGGAAGGAGCACGGCGACTTCAGCAAGAGCGGGATCAACCTCAATGCCGCTTTCGCTCGTCAAAATGGGAATGCGCTTCCCTACCGTTGGTGTTTTCGGCGTTTTGTCGCTGCCGCCGCCGCCCAAAACCGAGCAGCCCCCCAACGCGAGGAGGAGGGAAACCGCAAGGGTCGCCTTGAGGGTCGAGGCCTTGAACACCGGAGTCATGCCAGAAGTCATTTTGTTTTCACCTCTTTGGCCTGATCGACCAAGTTTACGCCGAGTACACTCGTCATCCGCAAGGCCCGGTCTCGCAGCGATTGCGGAACGGTTTCTTCCTTATAAATGGCGGCGAAGAGCTTGCCCGCTTCTTCCTTGCGCCCCATCTTCATGAGAGCGATGGCCTTGAGCTCAGCGGCGCTCCCGAATTGTGCATTGTCCTTGTTCACCAGCGGCGAGATGCGCGCGATGACGTCGGCGGGCTTAAGAGAATCAAATTCGACCGTCGTCTTGCGAACGAGCGCCATATCGCGCCATTGCTGCGGCACGCTCGGGTCTTTGGCAATCTGATCATATAGGTCAGCGGCCTTCTTCAAATTATTCGCCTTGATCGCCAAACCTGCTTGACTGAAGAGTGCCGAAACGCGGTAGCCCCCTTGGTCATCCTTAGCGATGGCGGAAAATTGCTGGTCAGCGCCTTTTACGTCGCTCGCGTCGACGCGTTCGAGCGCCTTGTCAAAGCGTTCGCCCATGATACCGGCATTTTTTGCTTTATGGTCCGTCCAAAAGAGAAAACCGGCGACAAGCGCGAGCATGCCAACGAGGCCCCCAATAAACAGGCGTCCATAGCGTTCCCAAATGCTTGTCAGTTCCGCACGACGGAGCTCTTCGTCCACTTCGCGCAGAAAAGCGTCTTCTTCAGGGGTCGGTATATTGTCTGGCGTATCGGCCAAGATGAACTCTCCGGACTAAAAATCTGGGCCTCCATAGCGAGGCCTAGCGGGTAGGGGAAGCGCCGTTATTTGGGTTGAAAGGTTTGTTCAGCCGTTGGGAAAGTGCGCGCGCGCACGTCCGCTGCATAACGCGCAGCCGCATCGGCAATTTCATCGCCGATTTCGTGGTAACGTTTCACAAAACGCGGCACACGGTCAAACATGCCGATCATATCTTCCGTCACAAGAACTTGGCCGTCACACTGCGCCGACGCGCCAATGCCGATCGTCGGTACGTCCACTGACTGGGTGATCTCGATCGCGAGCGGCTCGACAACACCTTCCACCAAAATGGCAAAGGCCCCCGCCGCTTGCACCGCGCGCGCATCGGATAGGATTTTTGCCTGTTCCTCTTGGCTGCGCCCCCGCGCACCATAGCCCCCCAACGCGTTCACAGCTTGCGGTGTCAGCCCGATGTGCGCCATCACCGGAATACCGCGCTGCGAAAGGAAAGCGATGGTGGGAGCCATGGCGACCCCGCCTTCGAGCTTGACTGCCGCACAGCCCGTTTCTTTCAGGATGCGGGCCGCATTGGTAAAGGCCTGCTCGGGCGACGCCTCGTAGGAACCAAAGGGCATATCAACGAGCACAACCGCATGATAGCTTCCGCGCACCACTGCCGCCCCGTGTGCGCACATCATTTCTAGTGTCACCGGCACGGTGGACGGCAAGCCGTAAATGACCTGACCCAAAGAATCCCCGACGAGCAACATATCGCAGTGCGGATCAAGAATTTGCGCCGTGCGCGCGGTATACGCTGTCAGCATGACAAGCGGCTCAGCGGTCTGGCCTTCAAATTTCCGACGCTGTATTGCTGGAACCGTGAGCCGCTTCATCGGCGCAGGCATTGGATTTGCGCGGCTCGTAGACGTATCGAGAGTGAAAGTTGTAGACATCTTGTCGCTATATCAAGATTTCCGCAGCGCTGTCACCTCAATCTCGATTTTCATTTCGGGCTTTATAAGGCTGCAAACGATGCACGTGGCGGCCGGACGGATATCGCCAAACACCGCGCCGAGCGGCGGGCCGATGAGATCCCAATAGCTTGGGTCAGTAATATAATAGGTCGCGCGCACGACATCGGCGAAGCTGAAGCCCCCATCAGCCAAGGCCTTTCCGATGATGGCCAAGGCATTTTCCGTCTGCTCCGCTACGCCTTCTGGAAAACCCGATCCATCGGCTGCGGGTCCCGTTGTGCCCGCGACAAAGCACCAATCGCCTTGCACAACCGCGCGCGAATAGCCGACTTGCTTTTCAAAAGGCGAGCCGGAAGAAATGAGAGTGCGAGCCACGGATAATCCTTACACAGTTTTAAATGACAATCGCTTGAAGCCCCGATTGC
>JBEGTP010000102.1:0-2542 GCA_041179365.1 Pseudomonadota bacterium | reverse complement strand
CGGGTTGACGAGCAGATACAATCCTTGCGCGTCCGCCACCTTATACGGCCTGTCTTTGGGCTTTGCGTTGCGGATTGCGGTGTCGGTCAATGCCATTGGGGGCCTCGCTTCCAGAGAGTGTCTGAACAGGCCCCCAAATAAGCCCCCATCTTTGCCGGTTACAGGCGAATATAGGCGATCAGCGGCAACCCGTGAAATGACCATTTATACCAGATTTCCGGGGAATTTCAACCATTCACGTGCATCGCCGAATGCGAATCTGGAGCGGGTGAAGGGAATCGAACCCTCGTCGTAAGCTTGGAAGGCTTCTGCTCTACCATTGAGCTACACCCGCATCCTGTTTCTTCGCGGCCCATATCGCTTTTGCGCTTTGGCGCGAGCGTCTCGCGCGCGGCCTTTGCTTGGCACGGCGGCGCGCAAAATTTGGTGGACAGGGCTGGATTCGAACCAGCGTACGCTTGCACGGGCAGATTTACAGTCTGCTGCCTTTAACCACTCGGCCACCTGTCCAAAAGGCTTCACGAGGAAGAGGCAGCCCCATGGCGAAGCTACGCCCTTCTGTCAATCCGTCTGTCGCGCCCTCAGGCGTGTTCGATCAGCCATTCGGCAGGCGCTGCGCGCGTTGGCATCAACGTATTGGCGGGATCATCTGGGTCCTTGTAGCCAATGGCCATGCCTGTCCAAAGGATGCGGTCCTCGGGAAGGCCTAGGAACGCGCCGACGGTTTTAGGGTAAACCGCCCAGCATTCCTGCGGG
Source organism: Pseudomonadota bacterium (assembly GCA_041179365.1). Classification (GTDB taxonomy): domain Bacteria; phylum Pseudomonadota; class Alphaproteobacteria; order Sphingomonadales; family Sphingomonadaceae; genus Aquisediminimonas. Next base: position 1,786 of record JBEGTP010000102.1, on the reverse strand, counting down.
CAGCTATCGAGCCCGGCTTCGCACAGGAGCAGCATGATGTTTTGCAAAAACATCCCCGCATCGCCCCATTGCGGCGGGCCCATTTGCCGGTCGAGTGAGAGGAACAGGCCGATAGGCGCGTTGAAAAACTGAAAGTTGCGCGAAAACCAGATGGCGCGCGCCTTGCGGTCCTCGCGCGCAATGCCAATGGATCCGTAAAGCATTTCACCCACTTCAAACCGGCGGGCTTCATAGGGCTCCTTTAGGCCGGACGGGTAGATTGCATATTCGGGCGTCTCGGGCTGCCGCGCGGCGATTTTTTCGGCCATGATTGCCTTGAGCCGCGCCATCGAATCGCCGTGTACAAGGTCAACATGCCAAGGTTGGACGTTGCCGCCTGTCGCTGCACGGGCCGCGCGCGCCACAATATCCATAACCAACGCAATATCGACGGGCTTTTCCAGAAAACCCCGCACGGAGCGGCGGTAAGCAACAGCTTGAGTAACATTCATCATGAGGCCTTCCCTGCGTTTGAAACGTCAGATCAACTTTCCCTTGCCGTAAACGTCAATTTGCGCAAGGAGTTTGCGCTTCCACTTTCAGGCAAAGGATCAAGATCATGGCAACCGCCTATATCGTCGATGCTGTCCGCACCGCTGGCGGCAAGCGCAATGGCAAGCTTACTGGCTGGCACCCCGTTGATCTGGCGGCAGCAACGCTCGATGCGATCGTCGCGCGCAGCGGTATCGATGGCGGCAAGGTCGAAGATGTTATCATGGGATGCGTCAGCCAAGGCGGGCAGCAAGCCGGGCAAATCGGTCGTAATGCCGTGTTGGCGGCGAAGCATTTACCACAGCATGTTCCTGCCGTGACGATTGATCGCCAGTGCGGATCCTCGCAACAAGCGATCCAGTTCGCCGCACAGGCTGTCATGTCTGGCACGATGGACATGGTCATTGCGGCCGGCGTTGAGAGTATGACGCGGGTGCCCATGGGCTCCACTGCGATGTTCCATGCGAAGGAAGGCCTTGGCACGTACAAATCGCCGGGCCTTGAGGCGAAATTTCCCGGTGTCTTATGGTCCCAGTTCATGGGCGCGGAAATGATCGTGCAAAAGCATGGCTTTACCAAGGAAGATCTCGATCAGTTTGCGCTAGAGAGCCATCTCAAAGCGATTGCGGCCACGCAGGCCGGCGCGTTTGAAAATGAGATTGTCGTGCTCGACGTTGAAACGCCCGAAGGCGTCATTCAGCACAAGATCGATGAAGGCATCCGCTTTGACGCAACGATCGAGAGCATTTCAGGGGTCAAGCTGATGCAAGAGAACGGCACATTGACCGCCGCCTCATCGAGCCAGATTTGTGACGGAGCTTCGGCAGCACTCATCGTTTCAGAGCAAGCATTGAAGGATTACGGGCTGACGCCAATGGCCCGCATCCACAATTTGACTGTGACCGCTGGCGATCCCATCATCATGCTTGAAGAGCCGCTGTTTGCAACCGATAGAGCGTTGCAGCGCGCGGGGCTCAAAATTGGCGATATCGACGCCTTTGAGGTGAACGAGGCTTTCGCTTCGGTGCCGCTCGCTTGGCTCAAACATACCGGTGCTGATCCTGCGCGGCTGAACAGGCACGGCGGCGCCATTGCGCTTGGCCACCCGCTCGGCGCGTCGGGCACAAAATTAATGGCAACCCTCCTCAATGTGTTGAAAGCGTCTGGCGGAAAATATGGCCTCCAGACGATGTGTGAAGGCGGCGGCGTTGCCAATGTGACGATCATTGAACGGCTTTGAAAAGGACTATTTGAT
>JBEGTP010000101.1:0-3416 GCA_041179365.1 Pseudomonadota bacterium | reverse complement strand
AAATATGCGCGCGCGCACGGTCTCGATTTGAATCGAGCAGGCCGCACATCTCTGGCGTAAAGAGCATGGTTGCCCCGCCCAATTTTGCCTCTGCGATTGCGGCGATCAACGTTTCTCGATTGGCAACGGGATCAATTCCACTGCACATCTGCAAAAGGGCGATCCGCATGAAAACTATTCCTGAAGCAACGGATCTAGACCGCCTTTGGCATTTAAGGCCTCAAGGTCGTCGCAGCCGCCGATGTGCACGCCGTTGACAAAAATCTGCGGGACGGTCGTTTGGCCCTTCGCACGCGCTAACATTTCGTTGCGTTTTTCGCCGCCGAGCGTGATATCAGTCTCTTCAAATTCGGCTCCCTTGCTGCGCAGGAGCGCCATGGCGCGCGCGCAAAAGGAGCAATAGAATTTGGTGTAAATTTCAACCCTAGCCATGCAAGTCTGATCGGCGGCAGCGCTCCCATTGTCAAGGATGTTGCTCGTCTGCCTTTAGTGCACGGGCCCAGCACAAGACATGTATTTGCTTTGCCCCCGCGCGCTTCAGGCTCTTGGCACAGGCGTCGACCGTCGCGCCGGTCGTATAGACGTCGTCGACCAGTAAGATATTGCGCCCTGCAAAGACGGCCTTATCGCGGACTTCAAAGGCCCCTTTGACGGCGCGTTTCCGTTCGCTAGGGTTTAGCCCGTGAAGCGGCGGCGTGGGTTTAACCCGGACAAGACTGTCAAGCGAAACCGGCGCGTCAATGCGGCGTGAAAGCGCCTTGGCAAGAAGTGCCGACTGGTTAAAACCCCGCTTCCACAACCGCAGGCGGTGGAGCGGAACAGGAACTAAGAGCGGCGACTCATAACCCCTTGCCAAGGCTTCGAGCTGATTTGTCATGAGCCCCGCCAGACCCGGACGACCCCCATATTTTAGCCGTGCCACAATTGTGCGTGCTGCATTGCCGTAGACCAGTGCGGCGATGGCCCCATCATGGGCTGGAGGATCCGCAAGGCAAGTGCCACATTGCAGGTCGAGCCCAGCAATCGGAGCACCACAGCCCGAGCAACCGCCGCGTCCTAAAAAGATCAGCGAGCTCCAACACGGCGCGCAGAGGCCAAGCCTGTCTATGAGATCACCACAGCTTGCGCAGCGATGGGGCAAAGCAAAATCAACGATTGCTGTTAAGGCCGCGCGAACCAGAGTCATAGCATCTTGTCGCGCGAAGGCGGCTCGTGCACAAGGGCCGTGATGGAAATTGAAGTCTTCAGCCGTGTTCGGCGACGCGCCGCGCGAGCGCGAGCGCTCAAAGCACCGATCGCCGACGCTTGGCTCTTTCGAAGAAATGCAGACGACCTTATCGACCGCCTAACGTTCGTTAATCGCCCGTTTGATACCGTGCTCTTGATCGGAGACAGGGACAATTATTTGGGATCACGCCTATCGTGCCGCGCCATTACGCGGTGTAGCCTGACGTTGCCAGCTGATGTCGTTGCCGATGAAGATGCCCTGCCCTTCGCTGACGATAGTTTTGATCTCGTCATCGCGCCTCATGGGCTTGAGAGCGTCAGTGATCTCCCCGGCGCGCTCATTCTGATCAGGCGGATCCTTAAACCCGGCGGACTATTTCTCGCAGCCATGGCCGGCGCGGGGTCTTTACCACGCCTTCGCGACGCACTTACCAAAAATGCTAGCCGTGAAAATCGGGCCACGGTCGCGCGCCTGCATCCGCAAATAGAGGTGCGCAGCGCGGGCGACTTGTTGATGCGCGCCGGATTTTCCCTGCCTGTAGCGGATATTGAGGTCAGCAGGCGTGTTTATCCCACTCTTTTTGAGTTGGTGCACGATATCAGGCGCAACGATCTTTCCAATTGCCTGCCGGTCATAGTGCCATTTTCAATATCTGAGGCGCGAGCGTTGGCTGAAGACTATCTGGAGTGCAGTGCGCGCGGCACGCTTGCCGAGCAGTTTCTCACACTTTTTTTGGTCGGATGGGCCCCGGAGCTTTCCGAAGAGAGACCAAAGGGTCCGGTCAAAGCCTGGCCAATAGGGCTGGAATAAGCGCTACATCCGCCGGAGTAAGGTTGATCAAGGCAAGCTGGTCAGGACGAACCCACCGAAGATCTTGCTGATCAAGGGCGCGCACCGCCCCCTGCCATGTGTCACACGTAAACAGTTTGAGCTGAAAATGATTCGCGTTTGATATGAAGTCCGTCGCGCCGACATAAAGCAGCGCCTCTTGGGCCAAGTTTACGCCTAATTCCTCGCTGATTTCCCGGCATAGGGCCGCTTCTGAGGTCTCTCCGGCTTCAGTTTTTCCTCCAGGGAACTCCCACAGTCCCGCGTTCTCTCTGCCCGCTGGACGCTTTTGGATAAGAATTCCGCCGGATACGTTCATTAACGCAGCGGCAACGATGACGCGCCGTCGCGCCTTCCTAAAAACTGCTGGGTTCATAAGGACTTTCTTAACCTCAACCATCGTAAAGAGGTCATCTCAGCTTGGGAACGTTGAGACCGGGAAACGACTTATGTTCAAACTCATCCGTTGCCTTGTGCACGATAAAAAAGCTGCAACTGCCATTGAATATGGCTTGATTGCGTCTCTCGTCGTGCTCGCCATGGTAACGGGCATGAAGGGCATGGCGGGTGGAAGCACCTCCATGTGGGGTAATGTCATGACAAAAGTAGATGCGGCCATGCCGTAATATTTTTAGTCGGTGTTTACGATTTAGTAACCCGACGGCGTTATTCCAATAAGTGTTGAAGATTAATTGATCAACAACCGGGTAGTTAGAAGTTAATTTTATTAAGGAGACCAGTTATGACTTTCGTTCGCAAACTTTTCAAGAACTCTAAGGGTGCAACGGCCATCGAATACGGCCTGATTGCTTCGCTGATCGCTATCGCAGCAATTGCTTCGATGCAAGCTATCGGTACCAACCTGAACGCAACGTTCACGAACGTATCAGGCAACCTCTAATCTGAGGTTTTCCCTGGCGGAAAAGTTCGGGCGGCTGGGAAACCAGCCGCCCTTTCTTTGTGTCAGCAATAATTCTGCTAACCCAAAACGATGATTTTTACTTTCTGGCCTTTTCGCAAGGTCGCGCCCGGCGCCATTCCATTGAGAACACGAAACCGCTCTGTTTTATAATCGCTATAGGCCATGCGAGCAGCCAAGCTTTCTACGGTATCGCCGGCCTTTGCCGTCACAATATCGACACGACGCGGCCGAATGGCTTTCGCTTCCGCGTCCGTGAGCTTTTTGACGCTTTGATAAAGGCTCGAAAAAGGATCATTTGCTGACAGCAATGTGATCGAGACAATAGCATAGGCATTGGTCGCTGAGAATTCGTAGCCGTACACCGTCACCCGCACTTGCTGGCCTGACTGGGTTTGGGTATTCGCCACACCAGAAACGGTGGGCAGGCCGTTGATCGTC
>JBEGTP010000100.1:0-2984 GCA_041179365.1 Pseudomonadota bacterium | reverse complement strand
GTTTCAAGACTATCGACTGTTGAGCTGGCTGGCACATGGTTGAGATCAATCGAAACCAAGGGCTCATCCGTGTAGGCGAGAACCCCTTTTAGCGCGCCTTCCGATGCCGCTTTTAGGATCGCATTGACTTCATCCTTTGTCGTATCGCGCTTGGGCGTGAAGGTTAGATCAATGAGCGACACGTTCGGCGTGGGAACGCGGATCGCAGACCCGTCAAGCTTGCCCTTTAACTCAGGCAAAACCTCACCTACGGCACGGGCAGCACCGGTCGTCGTTGGGATCATCGACATACCCGCAGCGCGCGAACGACGCGGATCTTCGTGGATTTGATCGAGAATCTTCTGATCGTTTGTGTAAGCGTGGATCGTGGTCATAAGCCCCCGCTCAATGCCGATGCTGTCGTTCAGCACTTTGGCTACGGGCGCGAGGCAGTTTGTCGTGCAGCTCGCGTTCGAAACAATCGTGTGATCCGCGGTTAGCTTTTCATGATTGACGCCGTAAACCACGGTCATATCAACGTTTTTAGCGGGCGCGGAGATGAGAACACGCTTCGCACCCGCCGTGATGTGCTTGCCCGCAGAGGCAGCGTCAGTGAAAAAACCCGTACATTCTAGCGCGATGTCGATGCCGTTTGCAGCATGGGGCAGATTGGCTGGGTCGCGCTCGGCGGTCACATGAATGCGCTTGCCGTTAACAATGATGTCGGTGCCGTCAGCTTCAACCGTGCCGTGGAATGGGCCGTGGACGCTATCGCGCTTGAAGAGCATCGCATTTGCTTTTGCATCGCCAAGGTCGTTGATGGCAACAAGTTCCAACCCGCAGTCGGGCCGTTCCAAAATCGCGCGTGCAACGAGCCGACCAATCCGTCCAAAACCATTAATCGCAACTTTAGTCGCCATGCCATTTACTCCATTTAACTATTTAATTTTGCAACAATTTGTGGTACAATTTTTTCAACCGTGAGGCCAAAATAATCATAAAGAGCCTCAATCGGAGCCGACGCCCCGAATGTGTTGATCCCAAACGAAAGCCCGCCATCGCCCACATATTTTTCCCAGCCAAAAGTCACTCCGGCTTCTATCGAAACAATCAGACTTTCTCGTTTTGGAATAATGCTTTGCTGATAGTCCTTATCTTGCTGATCGAAAATATCGGTGCAGGGCATTGAGACGACATCAGCCCCTATGCCTTGCCCTTCAAGCGCTGCCGCGACTGCCATGGCAAGCTCAACCTCTGACCCTGTCGCGACAAGCACAACTTTGCGCGTTTGCGTTGCAGCGCGTAGACGGTACCCCCCCTTAGCACACTGGTTTTCCTGCGCTTCAGTGCGCACTGGCGCTAGATTTTGTCTCGAAAGGGCGAGAAGTGAGGGCCCGTGCGCATTTTGCAACGCCAATTCCCAGCATTCTGCCGTTTCCACCGCATCCGCAGGGCGAAAAACAGTGAGACCTGGCATTGCCCGCAAGCTCATGAGGTGCTCAACGGGCTGGTGCGTCGGGCCATCCTCTCCAAGGCCGATACTGTCATGTGTCATCACATACACGACACGTGCGCGCTGAATTGCCGAGAGGCGAATTGCGTTGCGGCAATAGTCAGCGAACACAAGGAAGGTGCCCCCGTACGGAATGATACCGCCGTGCAGCGCCATACCGTTCATCGCGGCGGCCATTCCGAATTCTCGGATGCCGTAATAGACATAGCGGCCCGCGTAATTGTCCCCCGTAAAAGGCCCCGTTGCCTTGGTTTTGGTGTTGTTCGATCCAGTCAAATCCGCAGAACCACCAAGCATTTCTGGCAAAGATGACGTCAAGACTTCAAGCGCCATTTCGCTCGACTTACGGGTGGCCACTTTGGGCGGGTTTGACGTCAAGCCGTCGAGATAATCTCGCAGCCCCATATCCGCAGGTATTTCGCCCTTCATGCGGCGTGTGAACTCGGCAGCCTGTGGGTGTGCGGATAGCCGATCTTCCCAAGCACGCCGGACAGGCGCTCCACGGCCACCAGAAGCGCGCCACGCGTCGAGAATGTCTTTTGGCACCACGAAGGGCTCAGACGCCCATCCTAGCGCTGTACGGGCAGCTGAGACCTCCTCAGCGCCCAAGGGGCTGCCATGGGTTGCAGACGTGCCCTGCTTTGTCGGCGCACCCTTCCCAATGATCGTGCGGCAAGCAATGAGCGAAGGTCGGCCATCCGCAAGCGCAGCATCAATGGCGCGCGCAATATCCGCGCTGTCATGGCCATCACAGCTTTCGACGTGCCACCCCGTCGCCGCATAACGCGCCTTCACGTCCTCGCTCGATGAAAGCGAAACAGCGCCGTCTATGGTGATCTGATTGTCGTCCCATAAGACGATCATCCGCCCAAGGCCTAAATGCCCGGCTAAACCAATGGCTTCGTGGTTGATTCCTTCCATTAAGCAACCATCACCGGCAATCACCCATGTCCGGTGATCGACCAAGTCATCGCCGAAAATTGCATTCAAATGCCGCTCGGCCATCGCAAAGCCGACGCCCATCGCCAAGCCTTGCCCCAAAGGGCCCGTGGTGCATTCAATGCCTTCCAATTCTGTATTTTCGGGATGGCCCGCGCAGGGGCTATGCAACTGCCGGAAAGTGCGAATATCGTCCATCGTGGGGCGCGCATAGCCCGTAAGATGAAGCAAGGCATAAACGAGCATCGATCCGTGGCCAGCGGAAAGAATGAACCGATCTCTGTCAGCCCAGCGAGGTGCTTGTGGATCAAACTTAAGATATTTTGTGAAGAGAGTTGTCGCGACGTCGGCCATGCCCATTGGCATGCCAGGATGACCCGAATTAGCGGCTTGCACGGCGTCCATCGCCAGCGCCCGGATGGCATTGGCAAGGGGCTGTTGTTCGGGGAGCATGGCATTCTCTCGGATTGGCCCACGGGCGTACACGAGGTTTGCCCGAAGACGAGGTCTTGGAGGCACACGCGACTCGCATGTGCGCTAACGCGGCCCTCAT
>JBEGTP010000099.1:0-2653 GCA_041179365.1 Pseudomonadota bacterium | reverse complement strand
TCCAAGGGGCTTCTTCGCTTTCAACAGCAGCCTGAGCGACCGGTTGTGCTTCGACATATGGCGAAAATTCCTCCGCCAGGTCTTGCTGTTGGCGCAACACTTCGGGCATCACCGCGTCTTCAAAGCGCGTTTGCGGCGACGCGGGATGGGCTACTATCGGTGAAGGCCCCATTGGCGAAAGTCCGGCCCGGCCGGGTGCCACAGGCTCATGGCCCATATCATTCCAGCCAAGGTCTTCCATCGAAGCCATATCAACCATGTGTTCGGTCTGAACGAGGGCAGTCTGGCGACGCATAGCAGGTGCCGCTTGACCCTTGCGGGCAAGCAGACTTCCAGAAAGCGATGCGATTGGTTTTGGATCTGACATCATGTCGCGCTCCTCAACCAACAACCCGGCGGCCAAAGCCACCGCTTGCTGCGATACCGGGGCGTTGCGCGATGGCCGGATTAATTCCGCTCGGCGCAGCGAACACAGTGCGCCGGAAATTCTTTTCAAGTCGGTCTGAAATATAGGTCCAAAGCTCGGTCACTTCCTGCGCTGAACGGCCGGTCGGATCGACTTCCATGACGGTGCGACCATCGATCATTGAGGCGGCATAGTCGGTACGGTGATGCAAGGTAACCGGGGCCACAGTACCGTGCTGCGAAAGTGCTACGGCGGCTTCATAAGTGATTTTTGCTTTCGGCGTTGCTGCGTTGACAACAAAAAGTAATGGCTTGCCCGCGCGCTCGCAGAGATCAACGGTCGCGCCAACAGCGCGCAAATCATGCGGGCTCGGTCGCGTCGGGATCACAATGAGTTCAGAGACGTTGATCACGCTTTGAATGGCCATTGTAATAGCAGGTGGCGTATCGATCACCGCGAGGCGGAAGCCTTGCTGACGAAGCATTTCCAAATCATTGGCGAGACGCGCAACCGTTGTCTGCGCAAAAGCTGGTAATTCGGCTTCGCGTTCATTCCACCAATCGGCGAGCGAACCTTGCGGATCGATATCAATCAGGACAACAGGCCCCGCGCCTGCCAATTGCGCTTGCACGGCTAAATGCCCTGAAAGCGTCGTTTTTCCCGAACCGCCCTTTTGTGATGCCATCGCGAGTACGCGCATGAATATTCCCCGAGTTGCAATTTCTCAGGGGCTAAGTCGCACAGCCTTGGCTAAAATAGAGTTAACGTCACGCGGAGTTTTCGATAATTTTCGCTCGCCCGCGCAAAGCCTTATCAAAATGGCGGATGATAAGAATGTGTTAAACAACTGCTGCTACCTGATGTGCCATGTTCATATCGGGAAGAATGAAATGACTAAGATATTCAAAGCCTTACTCGCAGGATCCGCCCTCGCCCTTGTCGCAACGCCAGTGTTTGCAGACGTAAAGTCCGGTGTCGAAGCGTGGGAGCGCGGTGATTTTAGTGCGGCAGTCAAGGAATGGCGTCCGCTTGCGATAAAGGGTAACCCCGATGCGCAGTTCAACCTGGCGCAGGCTTACCGCTTTGGACGCGGCGTACCCGCTGACATGAAAATGGCCGAAGATTGGTATCGCAAAGCCGCCACACAGGGTCATAACCAAGCAGAAGATAATCTCGGCTTGATCATGTTTCAAAACGGTAATGTGCAAGGCGCCATGCCCATCATCGAGCGGTCAGCCAATCGCGGCGAGCCACGAGCGCAATTCGTTATGGGAACCGCGCTTTTTAACGGTGACATTATCCAGCGCGATTGGCCTCGGGCCTATGCCTATATGATGCGCGCCTCAGCCTCGGGTCTTGCGAAGGCATCGAGCGCGCTCGCGCAAATGGATAAATTTATTCCGCTAGAGCAGCGCCAGCAGGGCATGCAAATTGCCAACCAGTTGGAAGCGCAAGCAGCGCGGCCGAAGTTTCCGCAAAATTCGGCCTTGACGCCTCCGCCGACACAGCAAGTCGCGCAGGCCGCACCAGTACCCGTTCGCTCGCGACAGGTGTTGGCCGCAGTGCCAATGCAAGCCCCGGTGCCTTCTTGGACGGCGCCGCAATCGCAAAATTTTGCGCCCGTTCCTTTGGCGGCCAACAGCGAGCCCGTGCAAAGCGCTCCAACGGCGGCGGCCCCAGCGCAGTGGCAAACGCCAATGGGCGGTCGCGGTAGCGCGCTCCCAAGTCCGCGCCAGACCGCACGCAAACGCCAAAAGGCGCAAGCGCCAAGCGACACCGCTTCAGCGACGGGCGAAGCAACGCCGGTCGATACAGCCTATCCAACACCGGCTTATCCAAGCGATGTCGCGCAGGGCGGCTATCCTGCACAAGGTGGGTATCCAGCCCAAACTGGCTATCCCACGCAGTCAGCCAGCTATCCCGCTGACGGCGGCTATCCGGCGGAAGCAAGCGCTTATCCTTCCGAACAAGCTTACCCAGCGGCTGCCAATCCTACGCCCGTTACCCGCCGCGTCGCGACGAAGACCGCGCCTGCTTCAGGAAGCGGATGGCGCATTCAACTCGGCGCGTTTCAAAACCCAACCGGTGCTCAGACACTCTGGCAAAGCCTCAAAGGGCGCATTGCTGTTTTGAGCGGCAAACAGCCCTTTCTTGTCAAAGCTGGCAGCGTGACACGCCTGCAAGCGGGCGGCTATGCATCACGGGCCGCCGCTGACACCGCTTGTGCGTCGGTACGAACATCGGGCA
>JBEGTP010000098.1:0-7553 GCA_041179365.1 Pseudomonadota bacterium | reverse complement strand
TCGCACTCAATATGCGGATGAACGCGCCGGGTTATCTCGACGGCCACATCGGTAAATGGATTACCGAGCCTGTCGCAATGCGCGAGGAATTTGAACGCTTTTGGGCGGCGGGATTTCACCTCCATATTCACGTCAATGGGGATGAAGGGCTGGATGTCGTCCTTGATGAATTAGCCCGACTTCCCGTTCGACCCAGCCAGACGGTAACGCTCGAACACCTCGGCTACTCTACTGAAGCGCAGAATCGGCGAATCGCGCGGCTGGGCTTTATGGTTTCAGCTCAACCGAATTATATTCGCGTGTTGGGCGATGTCTATGAACGCGAAGGACTGGGGCCGGATCGGTCAGCCAATATGAACCGGCTCGGCTCGCTTGAGCGCAAAGGCGTGCCGCTTGGCTTGCACAGTGATTTCAACATGGCTCCAGTCGACCCGCTCTATCTCGCATGGATCGCGGCAAACCGCGTCACGATTGGCGGCAATGTGAAGTCCCCCAATGAACGGCTGAGCCTCGACAAGGCATTGCGAGCGATCACCATCGAAGCCGCACAAGTGATCGGGATGGACGCGGTTGTCGGCTCTGTCGCGGTCGGCAAAAAGGCGGACTTCACGGTGCTGGACCGTGATCCCTATGGGGCGGGCGCTGCGCGGCTCCGCGATGTGCAGGTGAAGGGCGTCATCTTTGAAGGGACGTTTACATCGTCGGTTGGGTGACTGCTCTTGATCGGGTTCTGACGCCTTACCCCCATACCAACGGCAGAGTCTCCAAAGCCCAAACACTCTCCGTCGCTGTTTTAATGGTGGCGTCGGGTGCGAGTCGCAGGGCCGGCATCCGCTGCATCCACGCTTCCAACGCAATACGGATTTCGGTGCGGGCCAGATGCATGCCAGCGCATGTGTGCGGCCCCGTTGAGAAGGTCAGCGTGCGCTTGCTTTTGCGGCGAAAATCCACGTCGTGTGGGGTCTCGTGCATACGATCATCTCGTGACGCCAGTCCGAGCGGGAGCTCGACGAGGTCGCCCTTGCGGATTGGTGCCCCGTGAAAATCCATATCTTGCGTGGCGTATCGGAAAGTGGTGACCACGCCGAAGGCACGAATGAATTCATCCGTTGCCGCCGGAATGAGGCTTGGGTCGCCGCGCAATTGATCCTGCAATTCAGGTCGGAGTGCCAATTCACGGAAAATGAACCCGAGCGATGAAGCCACCGTATCGAGCCCGCCGATAAAGATCATAAAACACAGGCCAAGCAGTCGATCCGCAGGAATCTCTGCGCCGTCCACTGGCGTTGTCATAAAATAACTCACCATATCATCGCCCGGGCGCACCCGCCGCTCAGCGACCACCTGGAGCAGGTAATCTTTGATCGCCTGTGCCGCGGCACCCCGAGCCTCCATCGTCTCACCGCGCAACAGATCATCTGCCCAAGCCAGGAACTTCGGCATTTCGTCCATCGGCAAATCCATCATCCGCATAAACACGGTCACAGGATAAGGGCGTCCAAAAGCACTCATAAAATCGCATTCTTGGTCGCCGCCAATGGCGTCGATTAATTTCACCGCAAGCGCGCGAATTTCCTCTATCGATTCCCGCGCCTTTGCCATTGTGAACCAAGGGGCGATGAGTTTGCGATACAGCGCGTGTTCTGGTGGATCGAGTTCGAGCGGCACCAAGGGCCAGTCATCACCGATCAGCCGCGAAAAGCCGATCGAAAGGTGGCTTGAGAAACGCGCTGGATCGAGCAGCACCTCCTCTTGCAGCGCGTGCCGCGTAATGACCCAGTTCCCGCCTAACCCCGCCGAGCGAACATGCGCTTCACCACCTTTGAAAAAGACATCAGGGCCATCGTGCAGTTTTGCGCCGGCCCGAAACGGACAAACGGCAGCATCTGGATCGGCGTCCATTGCCCAATCACGAACCAACGCGCTGCGTTCACCCTCAACGTCCGCTATGGCCAATCCGGGAATGGTCATGTCGCCAGATACTTATCCATCGTCTGGTGGAACTGCCGTAGCCTGATCTCCTGATAGTTGGCCAGTTGGATCATTCCCGTTTTTGAAGCGTGCATCCCCTCCTGAACGAAGGGCAGGTTTTCCATATCCTGTTCAAACACATCGCCGAGAATGCCGATCTCGGTCGCCGCTGTCCATTTTTCGTCCGGGCCAATCAGCTTCATCGGCACGCCGCGCGGCATGGGGTCGCCCTTCTTCACACGGGCGAGGATGCGCACTTCCATCAGGCAGGTGTCGGGCGTTTTGCCGGGGCGGAAACGGTAGACGATATTGGGCATATAGCCGCCCCACGGCGCGAAATTGGGGAAGACGTTATAGACCAGACCGTCAAGCAATTCGGCATCGGTGGCGTGGTCATGATCATAGCCGGTGGACGCGGTGTAGGCCGTGCGCATCGCCGCACCCAAAGCTTCACGCGCGGTCATCCCTTCGGGCACCTTGACCGCCATCGGATTGTCCGCGTCATAATTATCGGCTGAGCGGCCGTTATATTTGATGAACTCATCGACGATCCACTGTTCATCCTTGCCGCTCATGTCGAGGTGCGGCGAGGGCACACCGAACGGCGTATGGTTGACGTTCACATTGTCACCCCATGTCCAATAGGCGCCGATGCAATCGCCCGTGAAAGGCAGGATTTGCGGGTGCGTGACGACGGTATGCCACGCCTCCATAAACGCCTCCATGGTCGCCTTCCAATTGGCCTTGACCTCCTTGGCGACCCAGATGACGGTGGTGCATTCCTCATGCCGCCAGCGTTTGAAATGCTCTGGTAGGGGCGCGAGATATTCCTCGATTGTCGGTCCGCCTGGTTCTTCGCGCAAGAAAATATAGCCGCCCCATCTTGCGACTTCGGCTTCGGGCAGGGACATGTCCTTGCCGTCGAGATGCTCAAAATCCCAATTGCACGGGTTGCCAGCGTAACTGCCGTCCTTGGCCCACGAAAAGCCGTGGAATGGGCAGGTGAATTTGTCCGCCGCGCCGTCCTCTAACCGCAGCTTGCGGCCCCGGTGCAGGCAGACATTGTGCATCGCCTTGACCGACCCATCATCCTGCCGTGAAATCAGGTAGGAGCGGCCAGCATTGTCATAAATCGCGAAATCCCCCGCTTCGGGAATATCCTCCTCACGCGCCGCAAATTGCCAGACGTGGGGCCACATTTTCTCGCGTTCAGCCCGGGCAAAGTCTTCGCTGATGTAGCGTTCGACCGATAGCGGTTCGGAGCCCCGATATTGATAAGACTCAGTCGTGAGAATATCGGGCGCGGGCCGCGAATCTGTTTTGAGTAAATTTGTCCAATGGTTCCGCTCGGGGCGATCGCGCGTCGGTTCAAAATTGGGATCAATGTCAGCCATGATAAGGTCCTCTCAAATGCGATTATAGACGTGATCGTCGAGCAGCTCGTGAAAGCGTTGAACGCGCTTTTCCTGAGAGCTCAAGATGCAGCCTTTGAAGCCGCGCGAATTGAGGCCCATTTGCTGGCTGGTGCCGATGCTCAAATCCTGATCGGCAACAAAGCCAAGCGATACGCCGTCACCGTAGACCGAATGGACATGCTCGGCATGTTTGAGCGGCACCATACCAATCGGCGTCATCACCTCCGCCATACCGGCGACCGGCGGCACGAGCACCCAATGCTGGAACACGCATTTCTCTGGATCGGCTGGATGTGGCTCGGTGCGCAATATCTGGCACTGCTCGGGCGACATCGTGATCGTGAGATTGGGGAAGAGCGTGCAGTGGAAATAATCGACCAGTTGCTGATCACTCATATCGCCATAGTTGGAATAGCCGATGGCTGGCCCTTTCTCGCGCTTCGCCTTGATAATGTCGGCGCGAATATCACCGCTGCGCCCTTTATAGTCCGCCGGATCAAGACCCCAAGCGCGGGCGACATCGTCCAGCACCGGCGGCACGTCACCCGAGGTGTAATCCACCCGTGTCGTCGCCTGATGGCCCTTCATCCACATTGCATTGTGGCCGCTCGGATACATTTCAAACAGCGTGTCGGGCAGGCCGTCATTGATGAAGGTTGCGAGTTCGGGATGGATGGTAGGCAGGTGGTAGCTTTCGTTGAAATTATCGCGGATGATTTTCCAGTTGAAATTCGCGTCCGCCGAAAGGTGCATGACGCGCACCCAATTACCCAGGCCATATCCCTTTAGCCGTTCGGGCAGCGGATCGAGCCAATCCAGCAACGGCTTGGCGTTCTCATCCATGCAATAAAAAATGAACGGCCCCCATGTCTCGCAGCGGACTTCTGAGAGTGTCACTTTCCCGCACGGATTGCCGCCTGGGAAATCATCGCCGTCCTGGACATGCGCCAGCACGCCGTCTGGCGTGAACTGCCATCCGTGATAAGAACAGGTGATCCGTTCGCTCCCGCCCAAATCGCCGAGCACAAGCCGATTACCCCGGTGCGGACAGGCGTTGTAAAAGGCGCGGATCGAGCCGTCCTCCTGGCGGACCATGATGACCGATTCCTTGCCTAGATTATGGCGGACAAAATCGCCCTCCTCTTCCAGCTCGGCCACGAGACCGCCCAGATGCCAGACGCGTGGCCACAGATTTTCCGTCTCCAGCGCCATGTAGTCACGCGAAAAATAGCGTTCTCCGGTGATCACATCGCCGCGCACGGGTGGATCAAAGCCTTCGGAATAGCGGGAAAGCAGCGGCTCAACAGTCATGGCAAACTCTCTTATTTGATGCTCTATCTTGGCACAGCGTGAACGAGTCGGCGCGCGCCGTCACCTTATCGAAAGTATAGGTTTATTGCGCGGGGAAAGCTGGCATTCGGTAGGGTAGGAGAGTAAAATGACAAAACGACTGGACGGCAAAATAGCGCTCATCACCGGCGGCACATCAGGCATCGGCGCGGGCACGGTTCGGCGGCTGACGTCTGAGGGCGCAAAAGTGATCTTCACCGGGTCGAACGCCGAGGCGGCAGCGGTGATTTGCGCCGAAACGGGCGCGCAATTTTATCCGCAGCGGGTGCAAGAGCCGACGAGCTGGGCACCGCTGATGGAGGAGATCAGCGCCAAATACGGACGGCTCGACATAGCCTTTGCCAATGCGGGCATGGAAGCGGGCGATGGCAGCATCGAATCAATCAGTTTTGAGGGCTGGCAGGGGGTTCTCGACGTCAACCTCACCGGCATGATGCTCACCGCGAAGGCCGCCATCGCACTGATGAAGGATAATCCGGGCGGCGCGACGGGATCGATCATCATCAACAGTTCAATGAATGCGCACCGCGCGATGGGCAATTTCATGGCCTATTCGGTGACGAAGGCGGCGGTGGTCGCGCTCACCAAGTCGGTGGCGGTTCACTGCGGTAATCAAGGGTATAAAATCCGCTGCAACGCTATTCTTCCGGGCGTGGTGGAGACGGCGATGATCACGAACCTCATCAACGGCGCGCCGGACCCGGCCGCCGCACGCGGGGCCTATGAAGGCATGTCGCCACTTAAGCGCATGGCCAATGTCGATGAGATCGCCAAACTGGTCGCCTTCCTCGCTTCAGATGACGCCGCGTTTATTTCTGGCAGTGAATATGTGATCGATGGTGCCACAACAGCAGGGATGATGGGCGTATGACTGAATTAGGCGCACAACGATTGAAGGGGAAAGTGGCCTTTGTTTCGGGCGGGCTTCGCGGCATTGGCCTCGCCTGTGTCGAACGCTTTCTGAGCGAAGGGGCAGAAGTTATTCTCTCTGATCTTGATGCAGCAGAGAGCGCACTTCCGGTGGAGATCATGGCCCGTTTGGGGCAGGCTGCCACCTATGTTCAGGCCAATGTGACGCAAGAATCCGATTGGCAGCGCGCGCGCGATACAGTGCGGGAACGCCACGGCAAGCTGCACATCCTCGTCAACAATGCCGGAACCGATCTCACCGGCCCGGTCGAGACGTTGGAGATGAAGGACTGGCGGCGGATCATGGATATCAACGTTGACGGTGTGTTTCTGGGCGTCAAAACCTTCACGACGATGTTGGCGGATAGCGGCAAAGACTTTCGCGGTGGATCGTCCATCATCAATGTTAGCTCAATCATGGGCATGGTCGGCTATAGTGAAGTGTCGGCGTACAATGCGTCGAAAGGCGCAGTGCGGATGTTCACCAAGGGCATCGCCGTTGAATATGCGTCAAAGAAAATGCCGATCCGCGCTAACTCTCTGCATCCGGGATTTGTTCTCACCCCGTTACTCAATGCCGGTTTCCAACGCTGGGTGGACAAAGGCTTCGCCGAAAAGTCGCAGGACTTGGTTGATACGATGGCGGCAACAACCCCCATCGGTCGGCTGGCTGACCCAGCAGAACTCGCCAGTGCGGCCTTCTTCCTTGCCAGCGAAGACAGCAGCTACATGACTGGATCAGAACTCGTCATCGATGGCGGCTGGACCGCACAATAAGGATTTTGAGAACATGAGTATTTCCCTTCCCGATTGCGTCACCGTAGTTACCGGAGCCGCTGGTGGCATTGGCCACGAGCTGTGCAAAGCGATGAAAGCTGCGGGGGCAAACGTGGTCGCAACAGACATGGCGGCGGAGGCTCCCGGATTAGAGGCCGATCATTACCTTCAGCATGATGTGACGAGCGAGGCGGACTGGCAGAAGGTGGAAGCGCTGGTGCGTACCCAATATGGCCGCCTTGACGCGCTGGTGAACACTGCCGCCATCTCCATCGTCGGGAAAATCGAAGAGACGCCGCTGGCCGAATGGCACCGCGTGAACGCCGTCAACGTCGACAGCGTCATCATCGGCACGCAGACCCTGCTGCCTCTGCTCAAGGAGGGCGGCAAAGCGCGCAAGGGCGGCGCGAGCATCGTCAACTTCTCATCGGTGGGCGGGCAGCGCGGCTCAGCGTTCAACGCGGCCTATTGCACCAGCAAGGGCGCGGTGAAGCTGCTCACCAAGTGCATGGGGCATGAATTTGCGGCACTGGGCTATAACATCCGCGTCAATTCGGTGCATCCAGGCGGGATTGATACCAACATGCTGAATTCGATTTTCGAGCGCTACGTCGAGCTCGGCGCTGGTGAGAGCGTCGAAGCCATCGTCGCGGGCATGAATGTGCGCCACCCCATCGGCAGGCTCGGGCGTGCGGACGAAATGGGCGGCGGCGTGGTGTTTCTGTGCTCGGAAGCCGCGAGCTTCGTCACATGCAGCGAACTCAACATCGACGGCGGCTTTACCGCGATTTAGCTTGGAACCGAACCCATGGATTTAGAACTCAGAGGCAAGAAGGTCGTCATCAGTGCGGCCACCCGTGGCGTGGGCCGGGCGATTGCCGAGGCGTTTCTGGACGAGGGGGCTATCGTCTCCATATGTGGCCGCCGCGCGCGTAGGGGAGAGGGCAACCCGAGCGATAGCGAAGTGTTCGCCAATCCGATGGAAGGCGATGGCGTTGAGGAGACGGTCACCGCCCTTTCGCAACGTGGCACCGTCTACGGCTCTGTCGTCGATTGCGGCTATTTCGATCAGGTGACGGCATGGGTTGAAAAGGCCGCAGCCGATATGGGCGGGATTGATATTGTCGTGTC
>JBEGTP010000097.1:0-25305 GCA_041179365.1 Pseudomonadota bacterium | reverse complement strand
TGTGTTTTCAGTGCCTGATCTATCCGATGCTCGATGACCGCACAGGAACGTCGCGCGCTGTGCCGCCGCATGTTGGTATCATCATCTGGGATCCAGAGAAAAATCGCTTCGGCTGGGAAAGCTTTCTCGGTGGCAAAGCGGGCGGATTGAGCGCGCCCAAAAACGCCGTTCCGGCGCGTGTCGTTAATCTCAAAGGCCTGCCACCTGCCTTTATTGGCGTTGGTACGCTCGATCTCTTCTGTGATGAAGACATTGATTATGCGCAGCGGTTAAATGCAGTCGGCGTGTTGACCGAACTCAATGTCGTCCCCGGTGCGTTCCACGGCTTTGATGCCATTGGTGCGAGCCTACCTGTCGGAAAGACTTTTCACGCAGCCAAAATGAATGCGTTGCGGCGCGGCTTTGGAATGGCAGCCGTTATTTGATCGAATTTGATTGAAACCGCGCGCGCGCCGACGCAAAAGGCATGATGCATGTTAGCGAACGCGAAACCCTGATCCTCGAATTGCTCGTCGCAAAGGGCTTTGTTTCCTTTCGCGATCTCGAAAAGCGGATCACCGGCTCGCCCGCAACGATCCGCCGCGATCTTGAGCGGATGTCGCGAGACGGCCAGATTACGCGCGTTAGGGGTGGCGCGAAGGCGACAGGCAAGGTCATCAGCAATGCCTTGGCACCCACTCATCATTTGGCCGGCGTGCCCTTTCATGAAAACATCAGCCGCTTTCGCCGCGAGAAAGAGGCCATTGGCAAGGCCGCCGCAGCGCAGTGCGGACCCGGTGAGGGTGTGATGATTGATGGCGGATCGACGACGCTCCAAATGTGTCCGCATCTGGCCGGGCTCAACCTTCAAGTGCTGACAAACTCGCTCCACATCGTGTCGGCGCTCATCAACCAGCCCGGAACGCGCGTTCTAGTGCCTTCAGGCGCGGTCTTTCCCGAACAGAGTATTATCCTCTCGGTCTTTGGCGAAGATGGCATGCCTAAATTTCATGCGCCTAAACTTTTTATGGGGGCGGCGGCCATAGGTCCTCAGGGCTTGATGCAGGCCGATGTCGTGCTCGTGGCTGCCGAACGCCGCCTTATCGAGCGGGCAGACACCATCATCGTCCTTGTCGACTCTAGCAAATTTGAAGCACCCTCGGGCAATGTTGTGTGTGAACTAAACCAAATCGATATGCTCATTACCGACGCCCGGCTCAGCGACAAAGCAGCGACGATGCTTGATCGCGCGGGGGTGCAGCAGATTATTGCAGGCCATTAGGAAAAGGAAACGCAGTGACCCTTCCCCCCAAAAGCGCGACAGCCAAAATTGTTATCACGGGAGCCTCTGGCCATTATGGCCGCTCTGCGACCGACAGGCTGATCGCGCTTGGTCGGGCTTCGGACTTGATCCTGATGACCCGCACCCCTGCCAAGTTGGCTGACAGGTTGGCCCAAGGCTGTGATGTCCGCTACGGCGACTATGATAATCCAGAAACGCTTGCCGCTGCCGTGCAAGGCGCAGAGAAGATGCTGCTCATCTCCGGCACCCGCGTCGGCGCACGTGTGGTGCAACATAAGGCGGCGATCGATGCCGCAGCGGCAGCGGGCCTGAAGCATATCCTCTATACCAGCTTCATCGGCATTGATGATGATTCTAACCCCGCCGAGGTGCGGCATGATCATATCGAGACTGAGCGGCTGATTAAAGCGAGCGGATGCGCTTGGACGATGCTGCGCGACGCGCATTATGCGGATGCGATGATCCTGATGGCGGGGCCGGGCATGATGGCGAGCAAAAGCTGGCCGCACAATTGGGGCGACGGACGCGAGGCGATGGTATGGCGCGAGGATTGCGTAGCGTCTGCGGTCGCGGTGCTTACCGGAGTGGGTCACGAAGGACAGATTTACAACATTACCGGCCCGGACCTCCAGACTTGCGCCGAACTGGCTGCATTGGTTAGCGAAATCACTGGCGTCCCCATCGCTTCAGTCCCGCTCAGCGATGAAGATCAATATGCGATGTTCGACGCGGTGGGCATTCCAAGGCGACCCGTCGACAATCTGGAGGTCGGCGGCATTCCCTGGAATAGCGACGATATGGTGACATTCGGCGTGGCAATCCGAGGGGGATTTCTAGCCCTGTGCACGGGCGACGTAGAACGGCTAACGGGTGCGCCCGCGCGCAGCGTGCGTCAGATGATCGAAGAGAATGTCGCAATGTTGCAGGAGGCGGCCCGATGAACCGGGATGACTATGACCATTATCTCGCAGCCTTCAACGCCAAGGATTATGATGCCGTCGCAGATTTCTACGCTGACCCGATCCAAATGGATTTCTTCGGCATCAGCCTGCGCAGCCGTCAGGATCTGAAGGATTTTTACAGCTTCCTGCACTCATACGTCCATGAAAGCGTCACCGTGCAAAACTTCGCATCAAGTGAAACCCTGACCGCAATTGACGGTATCGTCCGCATTGAGGCTTACCGTGATCTGACGCGTGAAACGCTCGACGCCCACGGCGCAACTGGCTTTTATCCGATGGCCAAGGGTCAGGTTTTCGCGCTGCGCCAGTTCATTTTCTACACCATCAAAGACGGAAAAATCGCGCAGACCGAATGTGCTATGCTCCCGCCGGAGGAGTCGGTGGTGGAAGTAGTACAGTAAAAGGCGTATTCAACTCGACCGCATTACTGCCGCCGACCAAAGCCCTGCGTATTGGGTCGCCATCTACGTGCCCGAGGAATCCCATGCGAAGTGCGCTAAGAGAGCCAGCGTGACCGCCACTTCGCGACAATTCTGAATGGATGGCGGCTTTAACAATTTAAGCTCTGAAACTGGATAGGTGGGATTACTCCTACGCGATAGCTCCTTCCCTCTTTACGTCAGCGCATAATAACGCAGCAAATTGCCGTCGGGCTTGCGCTCTCCCACACCAACAAACACGTGCCGTGTCAGCCAGTCATGTTTGCCCTTGGGCGTTTCAAAGGTCGGTTGCCCGCGCAGATAATAATCCTCATGCGCCACCGGGTCTCCGCCTTCAAAGGCCCAAGCCCGGAGGCGCGCCATCGCGTCGGGGGTGCGGCCCCATAGAAAGCCCTTGTTTTGCATGTAGATGATCGTGCCGTCATCCACCTCAAGGAGGTAACGCGCATCAAAAACCGCCGTGTCATCATCGCGAAAATGGGCATAGTCGCCGCCCGAATTGGGCACGGCCTTGCCCCGGATACGCGGCCCTTCGAAGCTGCCCTCATCCACCAGTACCGCCGAGCGAAAGCCTCCGTTGTGGACGCCGGGAATAGCGAACACGCGGGTAAACATAAGGCGGCACTCAAAGGCAAATTCGAGGTGCGGCTTGTCCATCGTTGAAAGCATCGGCATTCCCTTAGTAATTAGAAAGGATAGCAAGCGCGGGCGCATCAAGGGGTATGCCACGCTTCCGCTTTGCGAGCTCTTCGGTGCGGACCTTCCCTTGCTCAGCAATCAGCCACGCATGAATGGCATCAACATCCTCGGGTTTTAGTGCATCATCAAAGCGCGGCATGCCGTTTGGAACAAGCTGCCCTTTCAAAACGATGGCGTTAAACGCTTGATGGGTTTCGGGTGCCATGCGGCGTAGATCAGGCGTGATCGACCGGTGTTGATTGCTGTGGCAGAGCACACAGCCTTTTGCGAAAAACAGGCCTTGGCCGTGCGCAATCATCGCTGGTGTCACGCCGCTGGCTTGCGCCGGGGGGACACCTGCAACTTCCAGCGGTGGCAATTCAGCCGGGATGGGAACCGCGCCGCCGCCCAGCTTAAACACCAAAATTCGCCCTTGATTGCCGCGTTTATACGCCGCTGATGTGCGCGGGACATAGGGATATCCTCCCCCTCCCCACGCCGCCATGACCGCGACATATTGCACGCCCTTGACCCGGTACGTCATCGGCGCGGCAAGCATCGACGTGCCCGTTTCAATCGACTTCAAGAGCTTGCCATTCGCCTTGTCAAACACACGAAGCTGACCGGCGAGATTCCCTTGAAAGAGCAATCCACCCGCCGTTGTCAAAACGCCAGCGCGGTCTTGCCAACTCCCCATCGGCACAGCCCATTTGGTCTGCCCCGTAAGCGGATCAATCGCGCGCAGTTCAGAGATCCAAGGCTTGCGCTGAACCTCCGCAAAGGCAGGAAGTGCCTTGACTGCCGCCGCGACAGGAGGTGGCAAAGTGGGAAGTGCCGCCTCAAGATCAGGAGAAAAAATCAGCGCGGCTCCAGTGTTTAATCCTTTGGGCTGGTAGGTTTTCTCCCCCGGCGGCACAAACATGAGGTTGCCCATATCCTGGACCGGGGCATAATAAAGGCCAGAGGTCGGATCAAAGCTTGCCGGGTGCCAATTTCGCGCGCCAGGCGTCGCGGGGAAGATGATCTTCGGGCCTTTTGCATAGTCCGCGCTTTCGCGGTCAATTTCGGGCAGGCCCGTCTTCAAATCAATGCCCTTGGCCCAATTGACGCGCACGAGCTTGCTGGCGCGCAGCAGCTTGCCGTCGCGGCGATCAAGGACATAGAGAAAGCCGTTCTTGGGCGCATGGAGCACGACCGGCCGGTCTGCTCCATCAACCTTCAAATGCGTCAAGATCATCGGCGCCGATGCATCATAATCCCACTGGTCGGACGGGCTCTCTTGATAATGCCATTTGAGCCGCCCAGTCTTGACGTCGATTGCGATGATCGACGACACGTACAGATTGGTGCCGCCCTTGGGTGAACGAATTTCAAGGCTATAGGGTTCGGCATTGCCCGTCCCAACGAGCACCAGCCCTGTCTCGGCATCATAGTTGATCGCATCCCATGGTGATCCCCCTGCCCCCATATCCCAACGGCTCTTCGGATCCCAAGTCTTGACCGCCGCCTCTAGGTCTGGCTCATCCTGCGGCCCAAGCTTGGGATCACGCGGCACGATGTGGAAACGCCACGCCAGCGTGCCCGTTTCAAGATCAAATGCGCTCACATAGCCGCGTGCGTCATAATCTGACCCTGCGTTGCCTAGAATAACAACATCCCCCGCAATTTCGGGCGCGCCGGTCGAGTTGATCCCGCGCTTGTGATCGTCAATAGAATCCACTTTCCATAGGATCGCGCCGGTTTTTGCATCGAGCGCGTACAACATCCCGTCGAGCGCGGCGACGAACACCTTGCCGCGCGCCACCGCGACGCCGCGATTGGCCATATCGCAGCAGACCGAGCGGTTGACTTGCATGTCCACGACTGGCTCAAACGCCCACAGCGGTTTTCCAGACGCAGCATCGAAAGCGTAGGCACGGCCCGCAACGCCGCTTGTGTACATCACGCCGTCAATGACAATGGGCGTCGCTTCGAGCACGCGATTGGTGCCAAGCTCTGCTTGCCAAGCGAGGCCGAGTGTTCCAACATTGGCAGCGGTGATGTCGGCCAGTTGCGAATGGTGTGATTTGCCCGCGTCATTGCCCGTACCGGCCCAATCATCGGGGCCGATTTTCATTTCAGGCGCGCGGTCCGGCGCACAGGCGGCCAGCATCAATAATGTGGCAAATGCTAAGCCTCTCATTTTCCGTCCCAAGGACTTGGCATCCAATAAGGTACGGTAATGAAATTCGCTTCGATTTGCCAGATCATGCCATCTTCAATTTTAAACAGCTCTGCCAGATAGAAGCTATGAGGTCGCCGCACCGGCGATTTTACCGTCCGCCCGTCGGTTAACTGATAAGTATCAAGCTTACCCGAATGATCGATAAAGCCGAATGCGAGAACCAGACCACGCTCCTCATCGACCAGCGGAAAACGTCGGCCGCGCAGCCGATCATCATACCGGTAATTGCCCATCCGGAATTGTTCTTCGCAGCCCAGTGCGGAGACGGGGACAATCTTGGCAAATTCCGGATTGTGAGTTGTCTGAACGCCATTTTCGACCCGATCGGCGTCGGGGTGAAACTTGGTATGCAGTGTCCCGTCATTGAGTTGGAGCGTTGAAAAATAGCCGTCGGCGAGAGCAATCATATCTTCGCGTGAATCGGGCTTTGTTGCGTTCGCATTGAGGATCGGCTTATCCCAATAGCGCGGGTTTTCAAACTTGATGCCGCTATCCGATTGGCGCACGACAATGGTTTCCACTTCAGCGACTTTTCCTTGCCCATCGACTTTAAGCCGGATGGTCAAAGCAGACTCCTCGAGTGGCTCGTGGACCGTGCCAAAATAGCCGACTTCACCTGTCTTTATGTCGGCAAAGCAGAGCTTGTAATCGCCCAATCGGTCAATCGTGCCCCAAAGGCCTTCTCCGGTTGGGATCATGACGTTGTTTTCTGAATTGCGTACCCCTCGCGCCCACTCGACTCTCGCCGCGTTTTTAGCGGACAGGGCAGCGAGATAGCGATCCATTACTGCGTATAAAATCGCACGGTTCATTTGTTTCGACATCCTGCTCTCTTGCTCTTTGACTCGCAGCCCAAAGGCTTGCACACTCTAACATATGTTACAATAGGAGAAGCAATTCCATGCCCTATGATCCACAAGAGCAGGCCAACCTTGATATGGTCCTCGCTATGTACCGTGATGTCTTAATCGCGATGGATGCCTCCCGCGTCGATGATTATATCTCGCCGCACTATATTCAACACTCATCGCTCGCCGAACCGACGGTTGCAGCCTTAAAAGGGTTCCTCGATAAAGTGCGCGCTGAATCGCCCGACGCTGTCCAGACGATCCACCGGAGTTTTGCAGACGGTGATCATGTCATCGTACACCTTCACGTTAGGCGCTGGGATAATGACCCTGGCCTCGCAGTCGTTGACATCTTTCGGTGTGCTGATGGTATGATCGTTGAGCATTGGGATGTCATCCAAGATGTGCCGAAAACGCCCATCAATGCGAACCCAATGTTCTAAGGAAATCGACAATGAAGAAGTCCCTTGCCTCCCTCGTTGCTCTGACCCTTTGCATGGCAGCGCAAAATGCGCAGGCGAAAGTGTGTAAGCTTTCGCCTAAACAAGTCGTGACCAAATTCATGACCGCGTTTTATGTCGAAAAAAATGTGCGCTCCGCGTTCGAGACATGGGTCGACCCTGGTTACATCCAGCATAATCCGATGGCGGCGACAGGGCGCAGCGCCGCTATTTCCTTTCTTGAGCCCTTTTTCGCCAATAATCCGGGTGTCTCCTATTCAATCAAACGGATCATTGCCGATGGCAACCTCGTTGTTGTCCATTCCTTTGCCCGCTTCTCAGCAGCGGATCGCGGCATGGCCGTAGTCGACATTCTCCGCGTTGATGGATGCAAGGTGGTGGAGCATTGGGACGTCGTGCAGCCCGTGCCAGAACATGCTGCCAATCCAAACGGCATGTTCTGATGCGATTCGAAAACCGATGCGTCGTCATTTTGGGTGGCAATGCTGGGATAGGCCATGCGGCCGCGCGGCTATTTAAGGCTGAGGGTGCCAAACTCGCTATTACCGGGCGCGATGAGAAGACACTGACGGCAGTCGCCGAAGAGATGAATGCCCTCGCCATTCGCAGTGACATGGGCGTGGTAGCCGATAGCGTGGCCGCGATGGCGGAGATTGAAAGCGCGCTCGGTGGCATCGATATCTTGTTCGTCAACGCAGGCGTTGGCGGTTTTGCGCCTGTGCCGGATGTAACAGAAGCGTTTTGGGATGGTATTCATGCCGTCAATCTGCGCGGTGCCTTTTTTGCCATTCAGCGCGCGCTCCCCTTGATGCGTGACGGTGGCTGCATCGTGATAACGGGCTCTATCGGTTCCGTCGCAGCGGTTCCAGGAAATGTCGTCTATGCCGCCGCCAAAGCGGGACTGCGCGCAATGGCCCGCATTATCGGTAAGGAGCTTCTGCCCCGCCGCATTCGCGTCAATATGGTCTCGCCCGGACCGACCGATACCGAAATCTTTAAGCGCGATGCGAGCGCAGAGGAGATCAAAGGCGTCCAGGATATGCTCTCGGGCGTCGTTCCTATCGGACGCATGGGGACCGCAGAGGAAATTGCGCGCGCGGTCTTATTCCTCGCGAGTGACGAAGCGAGCTTCATCAACGGCGTGGATTTATATGTCGATGGGGGGTGCGTCGAGCTGATGTAGTATGGAATCGCCTCGAGATATCGCCTTGGCACCACCATCACAGCACGAAATGATCTCCCGCTGCGCGCACAGTGATGTCACCGATTGAGACGCCCCAAGGCTGATTGATCGCATAGATAATGGCGTCAGCAATGTGGTCAGGCGCAAGGCTGGCATAATCGATACTGTTTGGATCTAACCGTTCAGCTGGGAATGTGCCTTCTGCCATTTGCCCCAGCATCTCGCCAAATTCGGGCATGTTGTGTGCAACAATACCAATGCCCGCCGCTTGGTTGATCACGGTTGCCGAAAGGCCCGTCGCTGGAACGCCCGTCGGCTTCACGATCGTCACCTTTATCTTGCCGCGCGCCTCGACGCGCAGAGATTCAGACAAGAAATTGACTGCCGCCTTTGACGCGCCATAAACCGCCGCACCCGTCACGGGGAAATTGCCGTAGATCGATGAAAGATTGATGATATGCCCGCGCCCCTGAGCGATCATCTGGTCATAGACTGCGACCATTCCATTCATCACACCGCGAATGTTTATATCAATGCAGCGGTTCCAAGCCTCCAGAGCCGCTGCGTGATCAGAAAAGAACGCGAGCGGCATAATCCCGGCATTATTGATCATGACATCGATGCTGCCATGCGCGGAGATTGCCGCTGCGGCGAGAGACCGCATATCTTCAATTATAGTCACATCAGCGCGAACGGCTTGCGCAACGCCTCCTGCGGCTTGGATGCCCGCCGCAGTCTCTTGCGCCGCAGCGAGATCAATATCCGCACAGATTAGCTTGGCCCCCAATGCCGCAGCCTTGCCCGAGACCAGCCGTCCAAAACCACCGCCAGCACCAGTGACGATGATTGATTTGCCTTCAACGTGATTGGTCATTCAAACCTCCCTCAGAGCCCCGAAGGCTCCCCATCCAAAATGATTGTCTTCTGCTCAAGATAGCCAAGCAGGCCTTCAGTTCCGCCTTCGCGCCCAATGCCCGATTGCTTAAAACCCCCGAACGGCAGGCCGAAATCAAGACGCAGGCCATTTTGCCCGACCGCTCCTGTTCGAACCCGTCGTGCTATACGGTAAGCGGCATCGACATCATGGGTCAGGACCGAACCAGACAGTCCAAAGTTGGACTCGTTTGCGATGCGAACGGCGTCTTCCTCATCGTCGCACGGAATAAGGCTCAATACGGGGCCAAATATCTCTTCCTGTGCGATACGACTTTCGTTTTTCACATTTGCGAAAAGCGTCGGCTCGATGAAATAACCCTGATTGAGATGGCTTGGCCGACTACCGCCGCACACTAAGTCAGCAGTCAGCTTTCCCTCAACAATATAGCCTTCGACCCGCTCTAACTGACGCTTCATCGCGAGCGGACCCAATTGCGCCAGCGGGTCGTCGCTATGGCCAATGACCGTTTTTTTCATTTCACCGGCAATGGCTTCAGCAATCTCGTCATGGCGCGATCTGGGGACAATCACGCGGCTCAGCATCGCGCAAACTTGGCCGCTCATCAGTGTGATCGTACTTGCGAGCAATTTGGCGGCCGCCTCGGTTGGAAAATCATCGAGGATAATGGCGGCTGACTTTCCACCGAGTTCTAGCGTACACCGTGCGATGCGTTCGCCGCAGACGCTGGCGATGCGCTTGCCGGCAATTGTAGAGCCGGTGAAGCTAACTTTGTCGACGCTAGGGTTGCAGACGAGGTGATCGCTGGCTTCACGGTGACCGCAAACCAAATTGAGCACGCCGTGTGGCAAGCCAGCCGCTGCCGCTGCTTCGGCAATAATATACGCTTCAAGCGGCGTTTCTGGCGATGGCTTCATAATCGCCGTACACCCCGCGACAAGCGCATAGCCGACCTTTGAAGACATGATGCCATAAGGACCGTTCCAAGGCGCAATGAGCGCGCATACGCCAACGGGCTCAAACGCAACATAAGCCGCTGCCCCCGCAATAGTCGGGCGCTTTTCAACAAATTGAAAGGACTTCGCCAAACCAACAATCATTTCGAATGTCATATTTGCGCCCATGTGCATTGGCCCAGCAAAGCTCGCAAGACCGCCCATTTGTTGCGTCCATGCGCTTGCCAGTTCTGCTTCGCGCGCGCGCAAATGCGTCAGCATCTTCGCCAGAATTTCACAACGCTCCTCAGGGGCCATTTTAGGCCAAGGCCCGTGATCAAAAGCCTCCCGCGCCGCAGCAACAGCGGCATCCATGTCCGTCTCGTCTGCTTCGGCGACCGATCCGATTACCGTTTCGGTATTGGGAGAAACGAGTTCAATCGACCGGCCCGAATGCGGCTCCACCCAATATCCGCCTATCCACACGCGGTCTGGATGCTGGATCGATACACCGTTGGGGCTCATAGTTTTCTCCTAAACGCGTGCACCCCGTAAATCGCGGTGCATCTCAAACATCCGACTGCGAAGGCTCTTATTATTTGTTTGTCACACATACAATTAACGAGAGAGGGGCGTTGGGGCAATGGCCGACACGAGACTTTCACGAGTCCGTATATTCCACGCGCCCTTAAACCTCTCTTCCGTCCTGCCCTGCCCAAAACTCAATTCGGGGCCGAGAATCAGGAGGCGCGACAAAGGGTGACAAAAATACCACAGCACGACAATTTTTTGTTAGTGTTGCATACAATGTTTGAGGGCCGCTCAGAAGCGTGATAGCAACCGATTCTTCATCATGGCTTCGTTGAACTCAGCCAGATTGATTTGGGAGGATGATTTTATGAAAGTAACTAAACTACTCGCGAGTGTGGCTCTTGTCGGCGCGCTTGTTTCGCCAGCCTATGCCCAAGACGCAGCGCAGACTCAGGATGCGACGGCAGCAGCCGACGAGCCCGAGGCCATTCATGATATCGTCGTCACCGCCCAATTCCGCGAACAGCGGCTCCAAGACACGCCGCTCGCGATCACCGCAGTTGATAGCGAGCTGCTCGAAGCGCGCGGTCAAACCGATATTGCGCAGGTTGCCTCTCAAGCGCCAAACGTCACGCTCCGTGCCCAACCGCAAAGCGGTGGCATCGGGTTGATCGCCTTTATCCGCGGCGTCGGCCAGACCGATTTCAACTACGCGCTTGAACCCGGCGTCGGCATTTACGTCGATGATGTGTACATTCCAACGCTCTCAAGCTCGCTGCTCGACCTGATGGACCTTGACCGGATCGAAGTGTTGCGCGGGCCGCAGGGAACGCTGGCAGGCAAAAACTCCATCGGCGGCGCGATCAAGCTCTTCAGTCAAAAGCCTGAAGGTTCGGGCAAGGGCTCGTTGCAGGCGACATACGGCTCCTACAACCGGATCGACGTCCGCGGCATGATGGACATCAAGCTGGCTGAAGGCCTTTCGATGCGCGTTTCGGGCGCGACCAAGAATTCCGATGGCTATGTTACCTTGCTTGACTATGGCCTCACACACCCGACGTCGAATGTGCTTTCGGGCAATAGCAAAGGCAAGGGCGGCAAATCAGGCGAGCTAGGTGGTAGATCCTTTGCGGCCGGAAAAGTCGCGCTGCGCTGGGAAGCGAGCGATGCAATCGAAGTCAATCTTTCGGGCGACTATACGCGCGAAAAAAATGACGCCGGTGCCCAAGTGCTGCTGTCCGCCAACGCGGCTGGTACCACACCTGAAGGTATAGCGTTCCTCGCCGGGAAAAATGGGGCCGCTGTGCCTTATAATTGCGCATTTGTGCCCGTCGCAACGCGCTTTGCAAACGCGGCTTGTGCGGCGCAAATTACGGCTACGCCCGCTGGCTACAACGCGAAGTTCATCAACTATGCGAATTTCGTAGATGGCCGCACGCCAACCACACAGGCTCCGTACAAGCCCTATGCGGCGACAAACCAGCAAACCTATAATGGCTGGGGCGTTATGGGTAATGTTACGGCCAAATTGAGTGACAATCTCGAAGCGGTGTGGATTTCATCGTACCGCAAATATGAAATGAACTTCGGCTTTGACCAAGACGGCTCACCGATTCCAGTGGCACAGCTCGACAACCGCCTGAGCCACCACGCTTGGAGCCAAGAGCTGCGCCTCAACGGCAAGCTTGCGGGTGGAAAGGTTGATTTCACGCTTGGTGGGTTCTTTTTCAAACAGAACGGCAATTATAACGCCCGCGTCGATCTGAACTACGCCGGGATCG
This sequence comes from Pseudomonadota bacterium, assembly GCA_041179365.1. Classification (GTDB taxonomy): domain Bacteria; phylum Pseudomonadota; class Alphaproteobacteria; order Sphingomonadales; family Sphingomonadaceae; genus Aquisediminimonas. The sequence goes on along the minus strand of JBEGTP010000097.1, from coordinate 13,085 downwards.
ACTTCATCCATGGCCCCGATACGACGCCCTCTACCTCAAAGGCTGTGTTCCTGAACACAACTTTCCATGCGACTGACGCGTTCAACATCACGGCGGGCGTTCGCCAGTCTTGGGACAAGAAAGACTATACTTATTTCCGGAGCAACCCGGACGGGACGGTTCCGTTCGGCAGTTGGACGCCAGCGCAGCTGCCTGTCCTTCCGATCTGCGAATTTTTCCAAGGCGCGCCAACCGCAGGACCAGTCGGTGTTGGCAATACGCCAAACTGCTTGCTGACCGGCCTTTACAATTTGACCGACGGTTTCAAGGGCAAGCGCACCGATTGGCGGGTCGTTGCTGATTACCGCTTCTCGCCAGCGTTCTTGGCTTATGCTTCGGTTGCTACGGGCTACAAGGGTGGCGGCGTTAATCCGCGTCCCTTCTTCGGTCCTTCAGCTGGGGCCTGTACGCCTGCCCGGTTTGGTCAGCCCTGCAACCAACTTAAGGCGTTCAATCCTGAAACGATCATGACCTATGAAATTGGCTTCAAGTCTGATCTTTTGGATCGGAAGTTGCGGATCAATGGTGCTGCGTTCTTCAATAAGTATAAGGACATCATCCTGACGCTGACGAGCTGCAACGGCTTCTCACCTTGCCTTCAGCCAAATAATGTCGGCAAGGCCGATGTGAAGGGCTTTGAGCTGGAAGTGAATGCCCGCCCTGCCCCGGGCCTTATGCTGGATGGCTCGCTGAGCTATCTCGACTTTAAGTATAAGAGCACCGGGACCTCAGGCGTGCCGCTTGCAAATTCAACGCCTTATACGCCAAAATGGACCTACAGCTTCGGTATTCAGTATGACTATCAGATGAAGGCCGGGACTGTTGGCATCCGCTTTGACGGCAGCTACCAATCAAATGTCTTTTCAGAGGCCTTTAACGGGCCAACGAACAGCATCGGCAGCCGCTTCCTTGGTAATGCGCGCCTGTCCTACACCACCGATAACAAGGATTGGCAGGTATCGGCAGAAGTCCAGAATGTGTTCAACAAATATTACTACAACTCAGTAGAAGATGTTTCGAAAGTTGGCGGCTTTGGCGCCGTTACGGCGTCGCCCGGCCTGCCCCGCACGTGGGCGGTCACCGTCAAGCGGAACTTCTGATCCAAAGGAGCCGGGCACGTCAAACATGACGGCCCGGCCTTTTTTTGCGAATACGCCTAAAATAGGAGGCTAGGATGTCATCGCGCAATTGGCTGGGCCTGCTTGTCGCCACCGCCCTTATTGCCTTCACCGCTCCCGTCTTTTCTCAAGAGACGCCGGGCAGTGAAGCGGCTCCAACTGATCCCGTCATTTCAATGCGCCAACATTGGCTCGATTCAGATATAAATTCCTTTAACTTTCGCAATTCAGCGCAGATTTTTGAAACACGCACCGTTGCTAGGTCTGGGCCTGTTTGGGCTTTGCCGCGCGCATCGGGCTTCGCTGCGCCTGATTATGCGTTTGCGGGCAAGACCCGCCATTATGCAGACTTTGCCGCGCGTACCTATACCAACGCCTTTTTGGTCATCCGCGATGGCAAAATCCTGTTCGAAGATTATCGCAATAAGACCACTGAAACAGACAGCTTCATCTCCTTTTCAATGTCCAAATCGATCACGTCTCTCCTGATCGGTATTGCGGTACAAAAGGGCTATATCCACTCGCTTGATGACAAAGCAGGCGACTACGTGTCTGAGCTGAAGGGCGGTGGCTACGGCGATGTTTCGATCCGCAACATACTCCAGATGCGTTCTGGCGTCGATTATGAAGAGCGGTATGATTTTGGCGAGCACCCAAGCACTGCCGCGCTCATCCACTTAAACGCCGTAATCCTTAACAAAGAACGCTTTGCGGATCGCGCCAAAACCATTGGCCGGAAAACGGCACCCGGCAGCCAATTCAATTACGCGACCCTCGACACAGCAGTGCTCGGATGGATATTGGAGCGGGCAACGAAACAGCCAGTTTCAGCCTTTATCGCCGCCAACCTTTGGGGCCCGGCGGGAATGGAGGCCGATGCCTTCTACATCGCGGACGGACCCAAAGGTACCGGCCGAGAAATGACAGGCATGGGTTTCAACGCCCGCCTGCGCGATTACGGAAGGCTCGGCCAGCTCATGCTGCAGGATGGGATGCGCGGCAATAAGCGTATTTTACCCGCTGGCTGGATGAAACAAGCCACCGCTATGATCCCATTTCCCGCCGATAACGCACTCGGCGTACAAGGGGGCTACGGCTTTCAATTCTGGCAGCTGGATCAGGAGCCGGGTGCCTATGCAGCGCTTGGTTTGGCGGGACAGTTCATTTACGTTCACCCAAAATCAAAGACGGTGATTGTGAAGCTCAGCTATTTTCCCACGCCAGAGCCAGCATCAGTCATGCCTGAAACACTTGCCTATTTCAAAGCGATCACGTCGCGGTGACCTTAAACATCGACCGGAGAATGGCGCTCTTTGGGTTGGCTGTGGGGGGCAGCGCTGCGGCTGTGAGCGCCGCAACGGTCAAGCCAGGGCCAGCAGCCAGTGCTGCGCCTGCGCTGCTTCCGCCAAGCCGCCCTACCGCGCCGCGCGCTGTACTCGTCTATGATGCGCTTGCCTTGCTTGAACAGACAATCCCTCACGGAAAAACGCCCACCGGCCAGCGCATGCGGGTGCCGATTATCGGCGGGGAGTTTGCAGGGCCAAACATCAAGGGTCGTATTCTCTCGGGCGGCTGGGATTGGCAACTGATCCGCGGCGATGGCTACATGGAACTGATGGCCAGCTATTTCATGGAAACCGATGATAAGGTATTGATCCAAGTCACAAATCGCGGGCTTGTCCACCTGCTCGGTCCCGAAGGTCCTGTGGATTATGCCATGTCGACTCCTACATTTGAGGTCCCCATGGGCAAATATAGCTGGCTCAATCAGCATATTTTCTGCGGCACAGTCGCACCCGGGCCAAAGGAAACGCCTTCGGTCAGGCTGGCAATTTACAAGATGGTTTGATTGAAGAGCATTTTGATAGGAGAGAATAATGAGCACAATGAAAGCGCCGCCATCCAACGCCAAAAAGATTGTTGATGTTGGCTTTCCTTTCAAACATTTGGTTGATCAATATAGCCCCGGCGGGCGCTACGTTGATGCGCAGACCGACGTTGACAGCCCGTGGGTTCCCTTTGGCGACAATGCGGCGATCAAACATCTCGCATTTGACGTGCGGACCAACACCTTTTCTAATATCCTGTGGGTGAAAGAGCCTGGCACTATCGGCACTCATCTCCACCGTGGCACGATTGTGATGGTCTGCCTTGAGGGCAGTGTGCGCTATCTTGAATATGATTGGGTTGCGACGCCGGGCGGCCTTATCCTTGAAGTGCCCGGCGAAAGCCACACCCTCGTGACCGAGCATCCCGACGGCGTGAAACTGTTTGGCTGGATGCAAGGGCCGATTGAGTTTTACGATGAGACGGGTGCGTTCGTCGATACCACCGACGTTTGGTGGTTCATGAATCACTATGAAACTTACTGCAAAGAAAATGGAATCCCGATCAATCCGAAACTGTATCTCTAACTATTGGTGGGTGTCGCAATGTACCTAAAGAATAGCTGGTATGTCGGCGCATGGTCACACGAGCTGGCCGATGCGCTAATTTCGCGGACCATTTGCGAGCAACAGGTGCTCCTCTACCGCAAGGAAAATGGCGACCCGGTTGCCATGGGCAATCTTTGCCCCCACCGCTTTGCGCCGCTCCACATGGGTAAGAAGGTCGGCGATACTGTCCAATGTGGCTATCACGGCATGGTGTTTGGCGAGAGCGGGCAATGCGTTCTGAACCCGCATCACGGTGGCGTCATTTCGCCTGCCATGAAAGTCGCGTCTTACTCAATTGTGGAGCAAAACGGCATGCTCTGGGTTTGGATGGGTGACGCCAATGCCGCAGACCCAGCCCTCATTCCAGACTTTTCATGCTATTCTGCCCCCGGCTTCAAAACGATCCGGGGCATGATGGATGTCGCCGCGCATTATGAGCTGATCGCCGACAATCTACTCGATCTAACGCACGCTGACTTTCTCCACGAAGGCACTTTGTCGAGCGAGGCGATCACAATCAGCAAGCTGGAAACGATTGAGCAGGGTTCAACCGTCTGGGCAAACCGCTGGTGCCCTGATGGAGACGCGCCGCCCATCTGGAGCCAAATGATGGAAAGTCAGATGGGCGTCCCTCCGTCCGCTCGGATTGATCACTGGCTTTATATGCGTTGGGATGCGCCCGCGCATCTGCTGCTTGATGTCGGCATATGCGAAGTGGGCAAAACGCGCGAAGACGGCGTGTGGGTCTATACCGGTCATCACTTGACGCCGATTAGCCCGACACGGACACTCTATTATTGGACGGTCTGTTATAATCACGACATTGCCAACCCAGATGTCGAAGCGTTTTGGCAGGGTTCAATCGACTACGCGTTCGCTGTGCAGGATAAGCCGATGATCGAAGCACAACAGACGGCAATCGGCTTCGCTCCAATTGAAACGCTGAAGCCTGTGGGCATTCCAGCCGATGTCGCAGGGGCAAAGGCGCGGCGCGCGCTGAGCCGACTAATCACGGATGAGGCTAAGGGCGTCAGACCCCAGCTTGGGGCCTCCGCGTTGCAAGACTTGCTTAAAAGGTCGGCCGGAAGTCGCGCCCCGGTCCTGCCCGTCGTCTAGAAGGGCGGCAAGATACAGGAGTGAAGATACATGTTGAAATGGATAATTTTACTGATGACCATCATCGCATCTCCACTGAGCGCAGACGCCCCAAAAAAGCCTGCGCCTGCAACTTATGTTCTCGTGCACGGTGCATGGGGTGGCGGCGACGGCTATGATGGCACAGCCAAGGCGCTGCGCGCAGCTGGCCACACCGTCTATGTCGTCGCGCTGACTGGGCTTGGCGCGCGCGCAAAAGAGCTTTCTCCCGCCATCACTCTGACGACGCACATCAATGATGTTCTCGCGGTCATCGACAAGAATAAGCTCAACAATTTCATCCTTGTCGGCCACAGCTATGGCGGCATGATTATCACCGCAGTGGCATCCAAGCGCGCGGCGAAGATCAAGAGTATCGTTTATATCGATGCGTTTTTACCGCAGGATGGCGAGGCCCTTTGGGATATTGCGACTGATTGGGAGCGCAAGCATTACATTGATGCACAGCGTGATGCGCCGGGGCTCGTCGGCCCCTTTCCCGGAGCACCCGCAACATTGACGCGGCATCCACTGCTCACCTTGCTTGAGCCTGTTCATCTAAGCGGCGACGAAAAGCGGATCAAGCATCACACATACATCTATGCCACCCACGGTGCGCCCAAGACTTTTGGAAAATTTTATGAGCGCTGCAAAGCAGATCCTGCGTGGCAAACGCATGCGCTCGATAGCGGCCACGGCGTGATGCATGATGCCCCGGACGCGCTCAACGCGATCCTCCTTGCAGAGGCCGGGTAGGCGTATTCAGGCAAGTACAAGCCCAGCGATTAAACAAGCGCCGCTTTGACCGCAGCCAAGGCGGCATCGGCCTGCGCGCCATCAGGGCCGCCGCCCTGTGCCATTTCAGGCTTTCCGCCCCCGCCCTGGCCGCCCAGTGCATCAACGCCTGCACGAACAAGGTCAACCGCACTCAACCGTGCGGTCAGATCTTCGCTCACAGCAACAAGGATTGACGCCCGCCCCTCGTTCACCGTCACAAAAGCAATGACGCCCGAACCCAGCTTTTGGCGAGCATCGTTGGCGAGACCGCGCAGGTCTTTGGGGTCAAGTCCATCATACGTCTGCCCAAGGAAAGCCGTACCGCCAACGTCTTCGGGTTCGGCAGTCGCCGCAGAACCACCGCCAAGCGCCAGTGCCTTCTTTGCTTCGGCGAGGTCTTTTTCCAAGCGTCTCACCGTTTCTGAAAGTGCCGCAACGCGCGCAGGGGCTTCATCCGGATTGGCGCGAAGCGCACCAGCAATCTCTTTGAGCTTGTCTTCACGGTCCGTGAGCCAAAGCCGCGCCGCTTCACCCGTCATCGCTTCAACGCGGCGAATCCCCGAGGCAACGGCGCCTTCGGAGACAATTTTGAACAACGCAATATCACCGAGCGCTTCGACATGCGTGCCGCCACAAAGCTCAACCGAATAGGCTGCGCGCCCTGCCTGCGGTCCCATCGTCAACACACGCACTTCATCGCCGTATTTCTCACCGAAGAGCGCAAGCGCGCCCGCTGCGACCGCATCATCGGGCGTCATGAGCCGGGTCAAAACGGGTTGATTTTTCCTGATCTCAGCGTTCACTGCCGTTTCAATCGCAGCAATCTCAGCCGCACTAAGCGCAACATTATGCGAGAAATCAAAGCGCAACCGGTCGTCAGCAACAAGACTGCCCTTTTGCGTCACATGCTCGCCAAGCGCATTGCGCAGTGCAGCATGGAGCAAATGGGTCGCCGAGTGATTGGCGCGAATCCGCGCGCGGCGCGGCTCATCGATGGCAAGGTGCACCGTGTCCCCAACCCTAATCGCACCCGACCTCAGTGTTGCGTGATGCGCGTGCAAGCGACCGAGCGGCTTTGACGTTTCAGACACAAGAGCATCAACACCCTCAGCAAAGAGCGTGCCTGCGTCACCCATTTGGCCGCCGCTTTCAGCATAGAATGGAGTCTGGTTTGTTAGGACGATAACGGCCTCCCCCGCCGCCGCTGTGGCAACGCGCGCACCATCCTTGACGATCGCAACGATCTGGCCTTCGCCCGCATTGCTCGTATAGCCCGTAAATTCCGTGCCCCCAAACTCATCGGCGATATCGAACCAGATCTCGCTCGATGCTTGCTCACCGGAGCCCTTCCAAGCAGCGCGCGCCATTGTCTTTTGTCGCGCCATGCCTTCATCAAATCCAGCGCGGTCTACATGATAGCCTTGTGTGCGAAGCGCATCCTCCGTCAAATCAAGCGGGAAGCCGTATGTATCATAAAGTTTAAACGCCACGTCTCCAGAGAGAGTTCCCCCCGGCGGCAAAGAGACTGTCGCCTCGTCGAGGAGCTTCAAGCCATTTTTGAGCGTGCGGCGGAACTGCGTTTCTTCTTGAAGCAGCGTGGCCTCAACGAGTGGTTGTGCGCGAATGAGCTCAGGATAAGCCCCACCCATTTCTGAAACCAACGACGGAACGAGCCGGTGCATCAGTGGATCATTCGCGCCGAGCAAATGCGCGTGCCGCATCGCCCGCCGCATGATCCGGCGCAGGACATAGCCCCGCCCCTCGTTCGATGGTAAAACACCGTCGGCGATGAGGAAGCCTGAAGTGCGCAAATGATCGGCAATCACGCGGTGTGATGCTTGGTTGCCGCCCGTTGTCAGCGTTTTCGTGATCTCGCCGCTCTCTTCGATTAGCGCCTTAAACGTATCGGTATCATAATTATCGTGCACGCCCTGGAGGACAGCGGCGATGCGCTCTAGCCCCATACCAGTATCAATACTTGGCTTAGGCAGCGCCGTGCGCGTGCCATCTCCAGCCTGATCAAATTGCATGAACACGAGGTTCCAAATTTCAACAAAGCGATCCCCGTCTTCGTCGGGGGAGCCTGGTGGCCCCCCGGGGATATGCGCGCCGTGATCGAAAAATATCTCGCTGCAGGGGCCACATGGCCCGGTATCGCCCATCGACCAAAAATTGTCCGCCGTCGGGATGCGAATGATCCGGCTCTCAGGAAGACCCGCAATCTTGCGCCACAGATCAAACGCCTCATCATCGGTATGATAGACCGTGACTGTTAGCCTTTCAGGCGCGAGGCCCCATTCGCGCGTGAGGAGCGTCCAGGCGTGCGTAATTGCCTGTTCCTTGAAATAATCCCCGAACGAAAAATTCCCGAGCATTTCAAAGAAAGTATGGTGCCGCGCGGTATAGCCGACATTATCGAGATCATTGTGCTTGCCGCCAGCCCTGACGCATTTTTGCGAAGATGTTGCGGTGGTATAGGCACGCGCCTCAAGCCCCGTGAACACATTCTTAAACGGGACCATCCCCGCGTTGGTAAACATAAGCGTGGGATCATTATGCGGCACCAAGGGCGCACTTGAAACTTTTTCATGCCCAGCAGCCCCAAAATAGTCGAGGAACGAGCGGCGAATATCATTCGTAGATGTCATAGTTTAGCGCTTAGGCGAGGAGATGCGACGCTTCAACAAGCTTCGCATTTCACGCGCGTTAAAACACAAAATAAGCGCCGCCCTTTTCGCGGGCCCGCTTCCACGCCGGGCGCGCATGGGCCCAAGCGACAAAAGCCGCGAGCTTTGGCTTATCAGCTGTGCGCCCCTGCATAACAGCAACCTCAGCAGGGAAACTCATCATGATGTCTGCCGCGCTCAATTGCTCTCCAATGAAATGGCCCGACGCATTTATGGCCGACTCCATGAATGCAAAATGGCTTTCGAGTTGCTCATCGATGCGCGGCTGTAGGGGCGCTGCGGCCTCACCCAAGCGCCCCGCATAAATCCCAAGGAGAATCGGCGTCATGGCAGAACCTTCCGCAAAATGCATCCATTCAAGGTGCCGCACATGGTCATCGGTCCCGCGTGTCGGCACGAGATCTCCACCACCGTGGCGCTCGCACAGATATTCGCAAATGGCCCCAGACTCGAAAACCACCCGCCCCTCATCTTCAACCATCGGTGACTTTCCCAAAGGATGCACCGCGAGCAGCGCAGGCGGCGCAAGGTTTGAAACAGCGTCGCGCTGATAGTGAGTAATTTCATAGGGCACGGCCAACTCTTCCAATAACCAAAGGATTCGCTGCGAACGAGAATTGTTGAGATGATGAACGGTGATGGTCATAATTACCCTTTCAAGGAGCATTGCGAACGATAAGGCTGGCGACTTCACGCACCAGCTTTGCAGCGAGAATGGCCGTGACTGCGGCGCGATCCCGCGCTGGATTGAGCTCGACTATATCGGCCCCAACAATCGGCGCCGTTTGCGCGTCAAGGACCGCGAGAACAGAGCGCAGCGACAGGCCTCCGGGTTCCGGATGCGCAACGCCCGGCGCCTCTGACGGGTCAATCCCATCGAGATCGATGCTGACATAGAGTTTACCCGAAAGAACAGGCACGCGCTCAGGCATAAAATGCCGCATGTCGAACACCTCAACACCAAACCGCTCCGCTTGCTCGCGGCAATGTCGCGTGCTCGTCCTGATCCCTACCTGCACGAGGCGGCTTGCCAGACCCTGCTCCATGATCCGCGCAAAAGGCGAGGCATGCGAGCGGGGATTGCCTTCAAAATCATCGTAAAGATCAGAATGCGCGTCAAAGTGGAGGATCGATACGGGGCCGTGATGCGCCGCCATTGCCTGCAGGATAGGCAGCGTGACGGCGTGGTCACCCCCAAGAAAGAGCGGCGTGACACCGTCTTGAAGGCCTGCGCTAACGGCGGCCATGATCAAGCGATCATCGGCTTCAACATCCTCAGTCAGCGGGAGATCGCCGCAATCGTCAATCTGAAAATCGGTGCCAATTTCGTCGCCGTTTTCACATGAGAGGTTGCCGCGCGCACTCCATAACGCCGCACGGATCGCGGCAGGTGCCAACGCCGCCCCGCGCTCAAACGAACTATTGATGTCAGTGGGGAGCCCGATAAGCCGGATTGTCTTCATGGCCGCACCATGCGCGGACCGAGGCTTGGATGCAAGCAACTGCGCGGGATGTCATTCACGCGGAATGGAGGATTTTTAAGCGTGGAGTCGTGTATCGGCAACGGCGCGGGGAAGACCCAAGGTTCGATCTGAGGGCGCGGCATCCCAAAGGCACGCAACGCGTCTCAAAGATCACCGCTTAATGACCGAGACGCGCTTCAGAAGGTCCGCGTCAGCCTTACTCGCGTCGCGAGGTCCGCGCGTCAAAATCGTCCCGTGTGCTTCCCATTTTCGCCTCCGCCAAGTGGAAAGCCAAAAAGGCCCGCCGGGGGATGGCGGGCCTTCGGGGGACTTGAAACGGGGGTCGATCAGAGATCAGACTCCGCTTCTGAACTGGTATCAGCGTCAGGGCCAACCATCATCTCTTCAGCGACGGCTTCTGTTCGCCCGCGAATGAGCTTCTCTAGCTTATCCGCCATGTCTGGATTTTCCTTGAGCCAGGTCTTTGAATTCTCGCGGCCCTGCCCAATGCGGATCGAGTCAAACGAGAACCAAGCGCCCGACTTTTCAACGATCCCGGCTTTAACGCCAAGATCAAGAATTTCGCCGGTCTTTGAAATGCCTTCACCGTACATAATGTCAAACTCGACCTGCTTGAACGGGGGCGCAACCTTGTTCTTGACGACCTTAACGCGCGTCGTGTTGCCGACAATTTCCTCGCGATCCTTGATTTGCCCCGTGCGGCGGATGTCGAGGCGAACCGAAGCGTAGAATTTGAGCGCATTGCCGCCCGTCGTCGTTTCAGGCGAGCCGTACATCACACCAATTTTCATGCGGATTTGGTTGATGAAGATCACCATGCAATTCGAGCGACTGATTGAACCGGTGATCTTGCGAAGCGCTTGGCTCATCAAGCGCGCCTGAAGCCCGACATGCGTATCGCCCATTTCGCCTTCAATTTCAGCCCGCGGCACCAGCGCCGCCACCGAATCGATAACGAGAATATCAACAGCGTTGGAGCGCACGAGCGTATCGGCAATCTCAAGCGCCTGTTCGCCCGTGTCGGGCTGCGACACGATCAGTTCATCGATATTCACACCAAGCTTCTTGGCATAAGCGGGATCGAGCGCATGCTCCGCATCGATAAAGGCCGCCGTCCCGCCCAGCTTTTGCACCTCAGCAATGGCGTGCAGCGTGAGCGTCGTTTTGCCTGAACTTTCGGGCCCGAAAACCTCGATGACCCGCCCTTTGGGCAAGCCGCCAATGCCAAGGGCAATATCGAGCCCCAAAGAACCGGTCGACACCGATTCGATTTCCATCGCTGGGCGCTGACCCAATTTCATCGCTGAGCCCTTGCCAAAGGCCCGATCAATTTGCGCAAGCGCTGCTTCGAGAGCTTTTTCTCTATCCATTGTTCCCACTAACCGTTCCGAATTTACCACTTTTAATTGTGCTGACATCGCTGTTTCCTTCGTAGCTGGCTGGTGGGGTCCGTCAACCTGATACGACTCATGTATGCGATTTGTTCCTATAGAACAAGAGCGGAACTCAAGTTTTTTCCTATTTTGTTCTATTTATTTTGGAACGCGTTATTTTTCAAAGGCTTAGGAGTCTATTTTTTTGCTGGAAGCGCGATACGCGCGGCTTCGGCCAGCTGTTGAACCGAAAAAGGTTTGGGCAGGAAGTTCACATTTTCAATCGAAATTGATTTGCGAAGCTGCTCTTCTGCATAGCCCGACATGAAGAGAATCGGGACATCGGGACGCGTTTTGCGGGCCTGTGCGGCCATCGCGGGCCCATCCATGATTGGCATGACCACGTCAGTCACAATCAGCGCAATATCTGGGTTTTGTGCAAGCAGCTCCAAACCCTCTTCGCCGTTTGACGCGCTCAAGACCGTATAGCCATGCCGGGTAAGCGCGCGCTCAGCCACGGCGCGGACCATATCTTCATCTTCGACCAGCAGGATGCAACCGCTGCCCCAAAGCTCGCTAACCTTTTCCTTGACGATTTTTTCGACTGGGATGGGCTCACCCTGCACGATGTGCACGGGCAGATAGATGACAAACTCAGTCCCTTCGCCCAGCGTTGAATCGGCAAAAATATAGCCCCCCGATTGTTTTACAATTCCGTAGACGGTTGAAAGACCGAGGCCTGTACCTTTGCCAACGTCCTTAGTCGTGAAGAAAGGCTCGAAGATTTTTGGCAGCAATTCGGGCGGAATACCTTGGCCGGTATCTGAAACGCTGAGTGCCGTATAATCCCCCATCGGCAAAATGTCCGTTCCGAGCTTACGCACATCGGCTTCACCCACGGCATAGGTCTGGATCGTGAGCGTGCCCCCGCGCGGCATGGCGTCGCGCGCATTGACACTCAAATTGACAATAACCTGCTCTAGCTGCCCCGGATCGGCCCGCACGGCGCCGAGCGTACGACCATGTTTAACCTCAAGCGCAACCGTTTCCCCCATCAACCGCTTCAGCAGGTTTGAAATTTCGGAAACGACGTCGGGCAATTGCAAAACCTGCGGACGCAATGTCTGTTGCCGCGAAAACGCGAGCAATTGCCGGGTCAAACTGGCGGCGCGGTTAGAGTTATTCTTGATCTGCTGAATATCGTCATAATCGCTGTCACCCGGCGTGTGCCGCATCATCATCAGGTCACAATGCCCGATGATTGCTGTCAGGATATTGTTGAAATCATGCGCAACGCCGCCCGCCAATTGGCCAACAGCCTGCATCTTGGTTTGCTGCGCCACTTGCTTTTTGAGCCGCGATTCCTCGCTACTATCCTTGATCGACAAGAGCACTGCGGCTTCACCCAGTCCGCGCGCACCCGCGATTGTCAGCGCAACAGGTTCTTCGGGCTGGTGGATCAGCCGCACCGCAATGTCCGATTTTATGGGGTGACCATTGGCATGCCGCCGAACTGTATCGGCCACCGCTGCTTTGTCTTCGCGGACGACAAGATCGCCGGGATAAATCGGGCGCGTCCCGGGTTCGATGCCGACCGCCCGGCAAAACGCATCGTTGAGAAAGAGGAAGCGTCCATCCCGGTCAGCAAGTGCGAGGCCAAGCGGTAGCTTTGCCATCAGCGTTTGCATGCCTGTAGTGACATTGGCGCTGACAACGCCGTTCCCAAGCTCCCCCTCTTCGTCGAGCAAGAGAACAAAGGTCGGACTGCCATTGTCGTCAATCGTGATGGGGATTTGCACAAGGCGCAGCGGCATCCCTGCCCGCCCCTCTTGGGCAAAGCGCACGACATTATTCTGATCAACTTCAAGGAAGGACACAAAATCACGGTCTGTGATCGGCGTTTCCAACCGCCCCGTGGCGCGCACGATGAATTCTCGACTTGCGCATATAATTTTGCCCGCCGCCGAAAGAACAAGCGCCATGACGCCCGCTTCGCCCAAACGCTCGCCAGCGCTGCCCGTGATCATCCGCTGGGCCT
>JBEGTP010000096.1:0-18013 GCA_041179365.1 Pseudomonadota bacterium | reverse complement strand
GCGGTCTCGCGATGGCTCGCTGTGCACGCGCGAGACTATGGATTTGAATTGTCCTTTCCGTCAGGAAATGCCCAAGGCGTGAGTTATGAGCCGTGGCACTGGCGCTGGGTCGGCAAGGCGGGTGATCCAGCCAACGCGAACGCCAAAATCATTTTTGCGGCGACAAAGGCTCAATTCCCGCGCTAGGAATGGCCAAACTTGGTCGCCCCCAAAAACCTTGGGAGCGACCGTTTTAGCTCAGAGGTTTTGAAGGCCACTGAGGCTTGGTGCGAAGAAATACTCGCCGCCTTGAAGCTTGATGAACGGATCCTCTCCGTCTGGGTTGAGCGAGAAGAAATCAAGATGGCGCGTTGGTGCAGCACCCCAACTGTTAGTAGGCCAGTGTTGTGGGCCCGCACCTTTCACGGTGCTGAGGACGGGATCAACGCCGGTTCCCACTTTTGGATAGTTGGGCGCATTGACCCATTTGCCCTGGATAACCTCGAACTGTTTGAGCAGAGAGGCTTGGTAGGACATGAAGAGCAGGCCAACGCCGCCAGCGGGCCGATCTTCGGGCTCGACTTCATCGAGAATCACGCGGCCAGCGTCATTGACATGCGTATCCATATGCCTTGCGCCGTAAGTGATGCCGCGCCGCGCCATTGTCGCCGCGCGCGTATCATCGGTGCGGGGGTTGGATTTGCGGATATGGCTGTGAAGCGGGCAGCGCGGACCATCGGGCTGCGCCGTGTTCGGTGGCTCGCCAGCATAGTTGAAATTGTTGAAGACCGGGTCAGCGCTTGAAGGAAGCGGCGCAACTTGGACGGGTGTTCCATCTTCATAGCGTCCAATCACAAGCGCTCCGGCTAATTCTCCGACATTGAGATTTGTCGGGCTCCCGAGCGCGCGTTCGGCCATCTTGAAGGCGCGAACCTTTTCCTCAAGCTTGCGAAAGACGAAATAGCTTCCGTACGACTGTTCAGTGGCCCCCGTTTTGTCGGGCACCACAAATTGGTTTGGCGGAAAAATCGGGCTCCATTTGTCGATGCCGCCGCGCTCTTTGATTTCGCGCTGAATATCCTCGACGAGCATGAGTGGCTGGCTGCGACCGTCGACATAGCCGAAGTGTTCAAGGCCCTCGCCAGCTTCATTGAAAATACCGGTGCCATATTCGGCATGGTAGGATCCGCCCGATTGCAGACCCGCCGCGCCGAGACGCATTTTGATTTTGGTCAGGTGGTTTTCCACCTTTGACGCCGATGTGTCGGCGATGAGGACCATCGCGTGAAATTCTGTTTTATAGGCGGGCTCCCAGCTCGTGGGGTTCGGGTCGGCAAGCTCGCCGCTCCGATTGCGCATCTGCTTGAACGCGGGATCGGTGGGCCTTTTGGCTGCGGCTGTTGCGAAATAGGCATAGCCCTCGTCGCTAATGAAGGCGGCATAAAAGGCCGGACTTGCGGGCAAATCATGACCAGCGGCTTTGGCAGCCTTCAGGGCAATGGTATCATCAAACTGTTTTCGTGCTGATCGCACCAGCCCGTCATCCACAAGCGCCTTGATGAAGGCCTTGGCGGCGGGACCTTTGCCCGGTGGAAATCGGCAAAACAGATTGACCGTATATTCGCGGCCATGGTTCTTCAGGATGTTGCCCTGAAGATCGTTCAAAAAGGCCTGTGTGTCGGCATCACCCGAAGCGGTGGATAGCGGCAGCTCAAGTGTATCAGCTATTGGCATCGTCATTCTCCTCGATTGGAAACGATGCGACCCACTGATTTGTTATGCTGCGATACTATCCCTTTGCGCCGCCAAAAGCGCTAACGAAATTGGTTAATCCAAACGGCGTGCCACGCAATTGCACCGTTTCGCCCAGAAACAAAAAAGGCCCCGGGTTTCCCCGAGGCCGTAATTGTTGCCAGTAAAAAGCAAACGCGTTTAGCGCTTCGAGAATTGGAAGCTCTTGCGGGCCTTGGCCTTGCCGTACTTCTTACGCTCGACCACGCGACTATCGCGGGTGAGGAAGCCTTCTTTCTTCACGGCGCTGCGGAGCAGGGGTTCCTGCTTTGCGAGCGCCTGCGAAATACCGTGGCGAACCGCGCCCGCTTGACCCGAAAGGCCACCACCCTTGACGGTTGCAACGACATCATAGGCCCCAACGCGGTCAGCGACGCTGAACACTTGGTTGATGACGAGGCGCAAAGTTGGACGCGCGAAGTAAATTTCTTGATCGCGGCCATTGACGGTGATTTTGCCAGATCCGGGCTTGACCCAAACGCGGGCAACCGCATCCTTACGGCGGCCAGTTGCGTAGGCGCGGCCCTGCGCGTCAACTTCCTTTTCGCGAATGATCGCAAGGGTTGATGGCGGGGCAGGGGGCGCAACGGGTGCGCTCGAGACTTCTTGAGCGGCGGCAGGCGCAGCAACTTCGGCGCTTGCAACCAAATTGCCCAGATCAGCGAGCGATTGTGTGGTATCGGTGTCGGACATTATACGCTCACCTTATTCTTGCGGTTCATAGAACCGATGTCGAGGACATTAGGATTTTGGGCGGCGTGCGGGTGTTCCGTGCCTTTGTAGAGGCGCAGGTTGCGCATCTGTTGGCGACCAAGCGGACCGCGTGGCACCATGCGCTCAACGGCCTTTTCAAGGATACGCTCAGGAAAGCGGCCCTCAAGAATCTTTTCAGCGCGAACTTCTTTTAGGCCACCGGGATAGCCCGTGTGCTTGTAATAGATTTTCTGCGCCAGCTTCTTGCCTGTGAAATGGACTTTGTCTGCATTGATCACAATGACATTATCGCCGCAATCAACATGCGGCGTGTAGCTTGGCTTGTTCTTGCCGCGCAGGATATTGGCAATAATCGAGGCGACACGCCCAACGACAAGACCATCGGCATCAATAATATGCCATTGTTTTTCCACCGTAGCCGGGGTTGCCGGCTTTGTGGTCTTCATGAGCGCCTTCATGGCTTAAGACCTTTTTTTAAAAAGAATCGCGCCAGCAGGTGCCAGCGCGGTCGAAGGCGCTAATGCGGGGTAGTGCATGATAAGTCAAGGGATTGCGCGTGTTTCGAAACGGGTAAAATAATACCGCCCGCTTCGCTCGGGAGTGAAATGCGTGCCGTCGCGCTCAGGCTGCTATGTGTGAGCGCCCTTGCCAAGGCTGTGGGTGCCCCAAGCCACGCTGGCAACGAGTAGTGCGCCCACCGCCTGATGGAGGACAGCAAAAGCGATATGAACCCCGCTCATCACAGTCGCGATGCCGAGCAGGATTTGCAGCCCGATCAGACTGTGGATAGCAATTGATGCGGGACGATCTCCCGCCGCTTTGAGCCGCCGCGCCAGAATAACAAGGGCAGCAAAGGTGACCCACGCCCACCAGCGGTGGATGAAGTGGATGAGAAAGGGATCATTGGTGACAGCCCAGAGCGCGCCGCGTGATGTGTCAATGCCTTCAGGCACGAGATGATCATTCATGAGCGGCCATGTATTGGCGACAAGCCCGGCGTTAAGCCCCGCTGTATAGGCGCCGTAGAGCAATTGAACAAAGACGATAAGTCCGACCAAAACGCCCAAGCCACGCAAGCGCGCGGGGCGCGCACTGGCGTTTGCGGCCAGCGCCCTTAGGTCACGCGCTGTCCAGATGAGCCCTGCGAGCAGGAACAGCGCGGTGAGCAAATGAATAGCAAGCCGGTAATGGCTCACATCAGTCCGCTGGCTGAGGCCAGACGACACCATCCACCAGCCGATCGTCCCTTGCAGGCCGACCAACGCCGCCAAAGCAAAGAGGCGCAGGCTGTATCCCGCCGGAATGGCACGTTTAACGCTAAACCAAAGGAGCGGTAGGACGAGCGCAAGTCCGATCAAGCGGCCGAGCAGCCGGTGCAGCCATTCCCAGAAAAAAATGGCCTTGAAGGCCGCAAGCGACATGCCGTTATTGATCTGCTGATATTCAGGGATAAGCTTATATTTTTCGAAGGCCTCAGCCCAAGCTGCATTGCTCAGCGGAGGGAGGGTGCCCGACACAGGTTTCCACTCGGTTATCGAAAGGCCAGATTCCGTCAGCCGGGTAATCCCCCCGACAACGACGATACAAAAAACGAGGATTGCAACAAGAAAAAGCCAGTTTGCAAGCGCGGAGGGGCGTGTTTTTGCGAGCATGGGGTTGCCCTAGGCCTGCCTGAAACGCGGCGCAAGGGCTCTGCATTTTTGCGAGAGCGTTCTTCATTAGGTCTTGCTCAATAGGAAACTTCCTGCGAACCTTTGTGAATGATACTGAGTCGCTCTTCCTTCTCCTCATCCTCTCGCGTCCGTCGTTCGGATGCTCTCCGACAGGGACGCGCGTGCGCGGCTCTGCGCGGGCATCAAGCGCGTGTCGCAATAGACTGCGCCATTGGGTCTCGCTTCTCGCGCGCGCCGCGCTATTGTGGCGGCTCCTCACATATTTGGAGCGTCCTGTGTCTCGGAAAATGCCTGTCCTCATCTCCCTTAGTCTGACCGCGCTGGCGGCGTCCATGCTCGTTGTTGGGACGCCGGGTTTGCAGAGCGCGGCTATCGCAAAGCGCATTTCGCCAAGCATGCAGCTCCGTCAGCTTTTCGAGCAAAGTGACGAAGCGAGCCTCAAGCGCAATCCGATGAACGCCATTTATCGCGGTGATTTGCGCTACGCAGATCAGCTCGGCGATAGTTTTTCGGATGGTTATTATGGGGGGGAACGCAATGCGGCTATCGCAGATCTTACAGCCCTTCACCGGATTGATCGCGCTGCGCTGAACGCTGTCGATCAGCTTGCCTATGATGTGTTTGAAAATCAAACGCAGGTCGCCCTCAAAGGTCTCGCGCCTGACATTGTGCCGCTTTTCTCAGTGCGGCCGATCGATCATTTTAATGGCATCCACACTTACTACCCGAGCTTTGCTTCAGGGCAGGGCGCGGCGCCGTTCAAAACGGTCACCGACTATGAGAATAATCTTAAGCGGCACACGCAATATGCAGCCCTTCTTGATGTCGCGATCGCCCAGTTCAAAAAAGGCATGAAATCGGGCATCGTGCAGCCGCGCATTGTTGTGCAAAACATGATCAGTCAGCTTGATGGGATTATCGCCGAAGGGGTTGAAGGCTCAACATTCTATGGGCCCGTTCTAAAATTTCCCGACGATATGGCTGCGGCTGATCAGGCGCGCTTCAAATTGGCCTATGCCAAATCGATCCGCGCCGAACTCATCCCTGCGCATCAGCGGCTGCGTGATTTCTTGAAGACTCAATACCTTCCTGTGTCGAGGCGGGGCGCGGGCCTTGTGTATATGAAGGGCGGGCCCAAGCTTTACTCGCTCCTCATTGAGTCGAACACCACACTGCCGCTCAAGGCAGAGGCTGTGCACAAGCTTGGCCTTTCAGAGGTGGCGCGTATTCGCGGGGATATGGATGCGATCCGCAAAAATGTAGGATTCAAGGGCAATCTTGCCGCCTTTTTTGTCCATTTGCGGACCGATCCGCAATTTAAGCCCAAGTCGAAGCAAGAGATGGTTGAGGGCTATTACGCCATTGGTAAGCGCGTCGATGCGCGCATCCGTGACCTTTTCTCGACGATCCCCAAAACGCCCCTCGAAATTCGCTTCTATGAGCCTTACCGCGAAAAGAATTCGGCGGGCGGATCCTACGAGCAAGGTGTTTACGATCCGAAGGATCCGGCGAACGACCGGCCCGGCGTCTTTTACTTCAACACCTATGATCTTCCGTCACGGACCACACCGGGTATGGAAACGCTCTTCTTGCACGAAGGTATTCCGGGGCATCATTTTCAAGTCAGCCTTGCGCAAGAGAATGACGCGCTGCCCGCGTTCATGCGTTACGGCGGCAATACAGCATTTGTTGAGGGCTGGGCGCTTTATGCCGAATCGCTATGGGACGAATTGGGGATGGAAACAGATCCGTACAAGCGTTTCGGCGGGCTCGATGATGAGATGCTCCGCGCGATGCGGCTTGTCGTCGATACAGGCATCCACGCCAAAGGATGGAGCCGCGAACAAGCGATCAAATATATGCTCTCAAATAGCTCAATGGGCGTGACCGATGCGACCTCTGAGGTCGAGCGCTATATCGCTTATCCGGGGCAAGCGCTTGCCTATAAAGTGGGCCAACTCACAATCTTGCGGCTGCGCGCCAAAGCTGAAAAGGCGCTCGGCACGCGTTTCGATCTCAAAGACTTCCATGCTCAAGTGTTGATGACTGGCGCGCTGCCAATGACAATTCTCGAACGCAAAATTGACGCGTGGATCGCCGAGAGACTAAAACAGACCTGATCGAGTAGCGGGAGGCCGCTTGAGAGTGATGAGATGGCAGGTTCGTATTAGTCTTCGCGCTGAAAAATGAGCCCAGCGTGGGTTTCAAGCCGCTTCAGCAGCGGGGCCGCGATGATGCCGCCGGGCGTAAAAACGCCGCCTTTGGTTTTCGTTTCGAGCAGGGTGAGCGCGCTTTCTGCGATCATCTTGCTGGTTGAGGCGTAGCCCGGGTCTTCCTTGCCGCCAACGGACGCGCGGATTGATTGGCCCTCTGCTGTCTCGCCAATGTAGAGAATTTCGTAAAAGCCAGCTTCGCGCACGTCTTTGCTTGGGCCTTCGCCGGGCTTGGGTGGGTTGTCACCAAAGGGATTGGCGACTTGGAGTGCGGCCGCCATCGCTTCTGCAATCGCCTTTCCAGCCTCTCCAGGCGACGTCATGATCATCTCATCATAGACAAAATCTTTGCCCCACGCGTGATCGAGCAAGAAATTGGTACGGTGAACATTTTTAGTATTGATGGTCGCCATGATGAAAGGCGCAGCCCAAGTGCCGGTTGCATGATCATATTCAGGTATCAGCCCGAGCGGCTGATCCGGCCCTTCAAACCCCGGCGTGAGCGCAAAGGGGCTTTTGAGCAGGGTGAGAAGCGAAGGATCCCGCGCCACAGCCTTCATCGTTTCGATCAAACTTGCCGCCGTACCCCCTGAAAAGCCGCCCTGCATTTTGCGCACGCGGCCTTTGACGCGCGGACAGGGTTTGCCAAAGACCTTGCGGCTTTCCTCCTGCAAAAACCAAACGCCAAGATCAAAAGGTATCGAATCAAAGCCGCATGAGAAAACGATCCGCGCGCCTGATTTTTGCGCCGTTTCATGATGCGCGTCTATCATCGCGCGCATCCACCCCGGCTCGCCGCAGAGATCGACATAGTCGGTGCCTGTGGCTGCGCAGGCCGCAATGAGCTTGTCTCCGTAAGCCTGATAGGGGCCTACAGTCGTGATCACCACACGGGTCCGTTCGCACAGAGCCTTGAGCGCCAGAGCATCGTCAGAATTGGCCGCGACGAGGGGCGTATCGGCCGCGAGGCCGAGTTCATCACGGACAGCCGCTAGCTTTTCAAGGCTGCGGCCACCCATCGCCCATTTCTTGATCCCGCGTTTTCCCAAATAGTCTGCGATCAGGCGCCCGGTAAACCCGCTCGCGCCGTAAACGATCAGATCAAATTCTGGCGCTGCGTTTGCCAAGGCTATTGAACCACCGCGTAAAAACTGAGCACGCCAGATCCACCAGGCTTAACGGGCGTCGAGAGTGTCCAGCGCACATTGGTTACATCCTTGCGCTGTGCGGCGCGCGATGTGCCATCCTTATTCTTGATCTTAAGTGTGGTGAGCGGGCCAAAAGTCTTGCCGCCATCAACCGAAACGATCCCTGTTTCGCTGTTCGCGCCAAAGTCAGTAAACCAGATGTTATTGCCGATCGCATTGTTGATCACGACGCTCGTGGCAGGCTTTACGCCGCCATTGCGGTAGCGGATCCAATACACGAGCGGCGTGCCAGGAACCACCGTGGTCGCTGGCACAAGCGATGTGCGCTTGTTGCCCTTCGCATCGATATCAACCTTGACGGCCTGAACCTCAGTCTTAATTTCGATCCCGCTTTTGACTTGAGCCAAGGCAGGTGCAGCCACCACGATTGCGGCAAGCACGATGGGAAACAAACGCATAACAGTCCTCCAAAAACCAGATCTTCACTATCTTGCGACGCGCGCGTCGACTTTACAAGCGCGGGAGCGTGACCCCGCGTTGGCCCATATACTTTCCTGCGCGGTCCGCATAGCTCGTCTCGCACGGTTCATTGCCCTTGAGAAAGAGAAATTGGCACGCGCCCTCATTGGCATAGATTTTCGCCGGAAGCGGCGTTGTGTTTGAAAACTCTAGAGTCACATGGCCTTCCCAGCCCGGCTCTAACGGGGTGACATTTACGATGATCCCGCAGCGGGCATAGGTTGATTTGCCCAGACAGATCACGAGGACATCGCGGGGAACGCGAAAATACTCCACGGTTCGCGCGAGTGCAAAGCTGTTGGGCGGAATGACACACACGTCCGTTTTGCGGTCGACAAAGCTTGCGGGGTCAAACTCTTTTGGATCGACCACCGAAGAGTTCACATTCGTGAAAATCTTAAATTCGTCGGCGACACGGGCGTCATAGCCATAGGATGAAAGGCCGTATGAAATACACCCATCACGCCGCTGGGCTTCGACAAAGGGCTCAATCATCGCCTGCGTTAGTGCCTGCTCACGAATCCATTTATCACTCAAGATTGACATTGGCGCTCCTCGTTCTTGCTGCGCGCTATTGCCCGATTGGCATGAGAGAGCAAGAGCCCGCTACGCTGCAAAAAAGCATCGTTAAGTGACCCCGACATCGCGCGGGCCAAAAGCATGCGGCAAGAGGACGCTGATGGGGGCCGATTTGATCGTTTCCCCCTCAGCGGAGGCGCAGTGAACGAGAATGTCACAAGCCGAAAGCTGGGCGGCTTCATGGATCACTTGGCGGCACCGTCCGCAGGGATGGACAATGTCTTTGCCTGAAATTTCGCCCGCCAAAAGAGCGCCGCCGATGATGGCAATTTCGCGAACGTGGCGCAACTTGCCTTGGGCATTGACCGTAGCGAGGGCCACGGTTTCGGCGCAGAGCGTGAGGCCGTAGCTCGCATTTTCAAAGTTGCAGCCTGCGACAATCTCGCCGCTCTCGAGGAGGACAGCGGCACCAACGCCAAAATGAGAATAGGGCGCGTGGGCATTGCGCGCTGCGGCGCGTGCGGCTTCTATCAAGGCGCTTCTCTGGGGCATTACGGGCGGACCACATTCCAATTGACCGGGCCTTCAATGCCCGCGACACGGCGCAGAGCAGAGGCCTGCCAAAGCGCCCAGCCACGCGCGCCAAAACTTGGTGGCACGGCCATGCTTCTGAGCCAGAGCTTGCGATTTATGGCGCTGCTGACATCGTAATAATTGTCAAAGTCGGCGGCGAGATAGAGAATAATCGCTTGGCCAGTGTGCGCTTCGGCCATTTGAACAAAGGTTGCAATCTCCTTGAGGACGACGGCGCGGTCCGGGCGATCATCACAATTTCCCTGCAACCGGAGTTGCAGGGCTGCCGGGAGTGCTGCTGCATCCCGCGGAACATGCGCGATGAAATTGCTCGCCTGATCACGGGCCAAACGGCAGAGCGTGAAAACATGATAAGCCCCGTGCCGAATGTGATTTTTTTCAGTGCCCTCCCAGTTTTTTTGGAAGGTCGTATCATGAAAATCGGCACCCTCAGTCGCCTGAAGATAGGCAAAGTTGATTTCATCGCTCGAAACGGCAGCCCAGTTGATGCGCCCTTGCTTTTGCGAGACATCGACACCCTGAACCGGATATCTGGAGCGGCTAGGCGCCCAATGCGTCACAAGAGCATAGACCAAAGCAAATGCAAGTGCACTTGCAGCCAGCGCGAGCATCAGCCGATTTTTCGCTTTCCCGCTCCACCCCTGCACGCGCTTACATCCCCCTCACCGCACTTAGGATCGGATGTGTAGCACACATACGAGCGTGAACAACCGTCGGGCTGTATCAAAATCAAGCGCGATTTTGCCGGCTAGTCGCTCTTGCAACAGAGTGGCTCCCTCATTGTGGATGCCGCGCCGCGCCATATCGATGGTCTCAATTTGGTGCGGCGTCGCAGTTTTGATAGCCTCATAATAGCTGTCGCAGATGACAAAATAGTCTTTGATCAAGCGGCGGAAACGCCCCAATGCGAGGATCACAGACTCCAAGAGGGCGGTGTCATGATGCGACACATCAAAGGCCAGACGGCCTTCCTCAACGCGCAGAAATAGCCGGTATGGGCCCGCGTGACCTCTTTGTGTCGCGCGTTGCGGCTCAAAGAAATTGCCTTCCAAAATGTCAAAAATGGCAATGCGTCGCTCTTGCTCAATATCGGCGGAGCGCCAAGCAAGCGTGTCGTCGTCGAGCTTGATATCGATGATCCGAGGGTCGGCCATAGCGCCTTCGTCTAGACAAATGATCGCAAGATGCAAACTTATCCCCGTTATCCTCTTGGGCGGGCATTGGCCGATCGCTATAGTTGCTGCATGGAGGTGGCTATGGCTGAACTTGTCCGATTGATCCCGCCGAATACCGAAATGACCCCCGAGCTGCCGCACAATGTTGAGGCAGAGGCGGCTTTGCTGGGCGCATTGATGATCGATAACCGCATGGTTGAGGACGTCCAGATCAAGCTACGGTCTGAGCATTTCTATGAAGCGGTACACGGACGCGTTTACGATGCCATTCTAAAGCTGACAGATCGCAACATGGTCGCGAACCCTGTCACGCTCAAGCCCATGTTTGATGCTGACGAAGCGATGAAGTCGCTTGGTGGCCCGGCCTATTTGGCGCAGCTGACCGGCTCTGGCGCTGCGCTTATCGGCGCGCGGGACTTTGCTGAGCAAATCTATGATCTTGCGCTGCTGCGAGAGCTTGTGAGTGTTGGCCGTGATATGGCGACGCGCGCGCTTGATACCAGTGAAGCGGTGACGCCCAAAGACCAAATTGAAGAAGCCGAAGTCGCCCTCTACCGCGTTGCTGAACAAGGCGGCGAATCAGGGAGCGTCAAGAGTTTTGGACAAGCAACCAAGCTGGCGGTCGAACTTGCCGAGAAAGCCCTCAATTCAGGTGGTGGCCTTTCTGGGGTGACCACGGGGCTTGAGACGGTCAACGGCAAGACCGGCGGCCTGCATCACTCTGATCTGGTCATCCTCGCAGGACGCCCGGGCATGGGCAAAACAGCATTGGCAACGAACTTCGCCTTTAACGCGGCGCGGCGCTGGGTACGCGATGAAGAAGACGGCATTGACCCTGCCAAATCGGTCGGCGCGCGCGTGGCCTTTTTCAGCCTTGAAATGTCCGCTGACCAATTGGCGACGCGTATCCTCTCAGAGCAGTCGGGGATATCCTCAGAAAACTTGCGTATGGGTAAAATTAGCCAAACCGATTTCCGCAATTTGGCGCGCGCCTCGGCGGAGCTGGAAAACCTGCCGCTGTTTATTGACGATACACCCGCGCTGACGATTGCTGCATTGCGAACGCGCGCCCGGCGGCTCAAGCGGCGCCACGGCATTGGCTTGGTGGTGGTTGACTATCTCCAGCTGTTGCAGGGCTCGGGGAAAGCGAGCGAAGGCAACCGCGTTCAAGAAATTTCAGAAATATCGCGTGGACTCAAGACCTTGGCTAAGGAACTTCATGTTCCTGTTATTGCGCTCTCACAGCTGAGCCGCGCCGTGGAGCAGCGCGAAGATAAGCAGCCGATGCTCTCAGATCTTCGCGAGTCGGGCTCGATTGAGCAAGACGCCGATATTGTGATGTTCGTTTACCGCGAGGAATATTACGTCCAGCAGCGCGAGCCCAAGCGACCCAATGACGGCGACGACGCCAAAACTTTTGACGAACATGCGAAATGGGCGATGGATATGGAGCGTGTGTTTGGGCTGGCTGAGCTCATCATTGCCAAGCAGCGACACGGTGCAACAGGCAAAGTGAAGATGCGGTTTGAAAACAAGATTACGCGCTTTAGCGATTATGTAGATGACAGCTATTTGCCCACGCAAATGGGCTAACGCGCTATTCTTCTCGGTTTTATGACGCGCCCTTAAAAGACCGGATCATTGGCAGGGTTGTCCTCGACCGCGGTGTGGATGCCACATTCAACCTTGTCCCAGCCCTTCCAACGCCCAGAGCGCTCATCTTCCCCGGGCGCGACTTTGCTCGTGCACGGCGCGCAGCCAATCGATGGATAGCCTTGGGCGACAAGCGGGTGTACGGGCAGGGCGTTGTCAGCCAAATAGGCCTCAAGGCGAGCCTTGTCCCAATCCGCGAGAGGATTGACCTTTAGGCGGCCTTCTTCAACTTCAAAGCGCGGCAGAGCGGCGCGGGTACTCGATTGGAATGCCTTGCGCCCGGTGAATTGCGCATCGAAGGGCGCGAGGGCCGCCTTCAAGGGGATCACCTTGCGAATTTCGCAACATCCATCGGGGTCGTAAGACCAGCGCAAGCCCGTTTCGTCCTTTTTGGCGATAGCCTCAGGGTCGGGCATGATGTTGCGGACGCCTGTGAGGCCAATCGTCTCGATCAGCAGATCGCGGTAGGCGAGGGTCTCCGGAAAATGCTTGCCGGTTTCGAGGAAAATGACCGGGACCGAAGGATCAATGCTCCCGATCAAGTGAAGCAGAACTGCGGATTCTGCGCCAAAACTCGATACAATAGCGGCATCGCCCAGCATATTGTCGGCGATGAGGGCTTCGAGCATCTCAACCGTATCACGCCCCCGGAACATATTATTGAGGCGGATGGCGTCGCTCTCTGTGTAGCGCGGGGCTGTGTTGATCCGGTCGATGGGGCGCGTTGCGACACTAGCCATGCCGCAGTTTCCACACTGGCACCGCGCTATCGGCTGCGGCCTGATAGACGAAATCATAACGCGCCAGAGACGCATCGACGACGGCCTGATCAAGCGGCACATTGGGCGCGAACGCATCAAACCCGCAGCGGCGCATCAAGGGAACTTGATCAACCAGCACATCCCCCGCCGCGCGGAGTTCACCGGCGTAACCTGCCTCGCGCAATATCCGTGCCGCCGAATAACCCCGGCCATCGCGGAAGGCGGGGAAGGTGACTTCGACCAGTGAAAGCTGCCCGAGGTGGGGGAGCAACGCGCGCGCATCGTCTCCGGGTTCAATCCGGACAGCCGTGGCGTTGGTGTCGCCAGTGAATTCGGCAAATGTCGCGAGCGGAGCCACTGACTCGCTGTCCTGACGGTATCTGAGATTAGGCATAAATCGCCTCCTTGAAAGGGTCTGCGCCGACGCGGCGGTATGTGTCGAGAAAGCGCTCGCCCTCGGTCCGGACTTCGCGGTATTTCTCAATCGCCTTTTCGACCGCATCAACGACGCCGTCTTCATCGAAGCCCGGACCAATGATCTTGCCGATCGACACATCCTCCGCGCCAGAGCCGCCAAAGGTCAGCTGATAATTTTCGACGCCCTTCTTATCGACACCGAGAATGCCGATATGTCCGGCATGATGATGGCCGCAGGCATTGATACAGCCACTGATCTTGAGCTTGAGTTCGCCAATATCGCGCTGCCGTTCGAGGTCCGCAAACCGTTCGGCAATCTTCTGCGCCACGGGGATCGAACGCGCATTAGCAAGGCTGCAATAATCCAAGCCGGGGCAGGCGATGATGTCGGTCACCAGATCAAGGTTGGCATCGGCCAGCGCGGCGTCATTCAGTTTCTGCCAGACGGAATGGAGATCGGCCTTGCGGACATGGGGCAACACGATGTTCTGGGCGTGGGTAACGCGCAGCTCATCGAAGCTATAGTCTTTTGCAAGGTCCGCCATCACATCAATCTGATCGGCGCTTGCATCGCCGGGAATGCCGCCGATGGGCTTCAAGGCAATGTTGACGATGGCATAGCCCGCTTGCTTGTGCGGCTTCACATTCTGATCAAGCCAGACGGCGAAATCAGGATCGCTGCGGTCGACACTATCGACTGCGTCGGCCTCAAATGCAGGCGGCGCGAAGAAGGCGCTGATCCGGTCAAATTCGGCCATCGGCGGGTCAATCCCGAGCGTCTTCACATGGGCGAATTCCTCCGCAACTTGGGCGCGGTAGCTGTCCGCGCCAATTTCATGCACGAGGATTTTGATCCGCGCCTTGTAGATATTATCACGGCGGCCATAGCGATTATAGACGCGCAGGCAGGCCTCGATATAGCTGAGTAAATCCTCAGCGCGGACGAACGGGTTGATCTCTGGCGCAATCATCGGGGTGCGGCCCATGCCACCGCCCACGAACACCCGGCCACCCAGCACGCCGTCCTGCTTGATCAACTGGATACCGATATCGTGGAGACGCATCGCAGCGCGGTCTTCATCGCTGGCGATCACCGCAATTTTGAACTTGCGCGGCAAATAGCTGAATTCGGGGTGGAAACTTGACCATTGCCGCAGCAGTTCCGCCCAAGGGCGCGGATCGGCGACTTCGTCCGCAGACGCCCCCGCCCACTGATCAGACGAGATGTTGCGAATGCAATTGCCGCTGGTCTGGATCGCGTGCATTTCCACCCCCGCCAGTTCTGCGAGCAAATCAGGGCATTCATCAAGCTTGATCCAGTTGTACTGGATATTCTGCCGCGTTGTGAAATGGCCGTAACCGCGATCATATTTGCGCGCGATATGGGCGAGCATGTGCATCTGGCGGCTGTCCATTGTCCCATAGGGCACGGCGACGCGGAGCATATAGGCGTGAAGCTGGAGATAAAGGCCGTTCATCAGCCGCAACGGCTTGAACTGATCTTCAGTGATCTCGCCCGCCAAGCGTCGCTTCACCTGATCACGGAATTCCTCGACCCGGGCGTCGACAATGGACTGATCGAAAGTGTCATATTTGTACATGGGCTCAGCCCTTCACAATTTGGATGGAGGGATTAACGGAAAGATCAGCCCGCACGGTTGGCCCTGCGGCGCGCACGCGGTCTTTGATGTGGAGGGGGAGGCCGCTGGTATCGGCTTCAATCTCATATGAAGCGTTCACCCGTCGCGCCGCCTCTTCAGCGGCAAGGATAATAGCGCCCCTATCGCCCACATCTGCCGCGTCGCCAATCTGACGCGACCAGCCCTTGCCGTTCCACCAGACCACATCGCCCGAGGCCAAATCATTTCCTGTCAGTAAGTTCATTTCTCTTCCTCATTCGTCTTTGCGAGCGACGCGAAGCAATTCAGCATGTCAGTCGAGTCGCTGGATTGCCGCGCTACGCCCGCAATGACGATTTGCGACAATAGTCGGTCTGCAGCGTCAGACCGTAAAACCACATCCCCCACCACGATGATTGCCGGGCTCTTGACGCCCTCACGTTCGATCATGCCGCCGAGGTCAGCAAGCAAAGTGCGAATTGCCCGTGCGCCCGTCCGTGTTGCGCGTTCGAGCACGGCAACGGGCATATCCGCCGCGACGCCGTCCGCAATGAGTTTGTCAGCAATGTCATTTGCCGTCGCTACACCCATGTAGATCACCAGAGTTCGGCCTCTGCCCGCGAGACCCGACCAATCCTGATCGGTCAATCCCTTGCATTGCCCCGCGACGAACGAGACCGCGCTCGATGCGTCGCGGTGGGTGAGGGGGAGCATCGCTTCGGCAGCCGCACCCATGGCCGCAGAGACGCCAGGGATGACGTCAACCAATACGCCCGCCGCTCGGCACGCCTCCGCTTCTTCGCCACCTCTCCCAAAGACAAAAGGGTCCCCGCCCTTGAGACGAACGACGAGGTGGCCAGCCCGGGCCTCGCGAATGAGGATCGCATTGATCCCGTCTTGCGGGACTGAATGATTGGAACGGCTCTTCGCCACTGAAATAAACCGCGCAGCCGGGTTGGCCATCGCCAAAATCGCAGCGTCAACCAAACCGTCATGAACGATCACGTCAGCTGCCGCGATGAGCCGCGCTGCTTTGAGCGTCAGGAGTTCGGGATCACCCGGACCTGCACCAACGAGACTGACTTTGCCATTGTTCATTGTCTCCAAATGCGCGTTGGCGCGTTTCGTTTCAATGCAGAGTTTATTGCAGCCTATTTAGCAAAGCTTGATACGGGATCGCCAAGGCCGATGCCAATTGAGGCCCGCGCGTTTTCCTCTTCATTTGATACAACGGGATATGCGCAATAATCTGCCGCGTAATAGGCGCTCGGACGGTGATTGCCCGAAATGCCAATGCCGCCAAACGGTGCACCAGATGGCGCGCCATTCGTGGGCTTGTTCCAATTGACAACACCCGCGCGAATACTGGCCCAAAATTGATCGTAGAGCTGCGGCGTTCCGCCAACGAGCGACGCAGCCAGCCCATAGCGCGTCGCATTGGCTTCACTGAGGGCCGCTTCGAAATCAGGAACCCGGATCAACTGGAGGATCGGACCGAAAAGCTCGACGTCTGGCTTTTCTTTAGCGTTGGTCATGTCAATAATGGCCGGGGAGAGGAAGGGGCGGCCCGGAACAAGGCGGCGCAGCTGCTTGATGGGTTGGCCACCGCGCATCATGAGCGAGAGAAAACTTTCTTCGAGCGCGTCGGCGGTGTGATTGTCGATTACCGGGCCCATATACGGCGCAGGAGAGGAATGAGGTTCGCCAACAATCAGCCGGTCCATAAGTTTTCCGATTTCGCTGATCAGCGTCTCGTGCATTCCCTCTTTGACGATTAACCGGCGGGCGGCAGAACAGCGCTGGCCTGCGCTCAAAAAGGCTGACTGAACGACGATAATCGCCGCCGTCGCGACGTCGGGCGCATCCCACACGATGATCGGGTTATTGCCGCCCATTTCAAGGGCTAACAACCTGCCAGGATCTTCAGCGCAGGCCTTGTTGATTTCAATTCCAGTGCGGGCCGCCCCGGTAAAGAGAATGCCGTCGATGCCGTCGTGCTTCGTCAGGGCCTTCCCTTGGGCAATGCCGCCTTGAAGGAGGCGCACAACGCCGGTTGGGATGCCCGAAGCATGCAGGAGCTTGACCAAAAACTCGCCCGTTGCGGGTGTTTTTTCCGACGGCTTGAAGACAACCGCGTTGCCTGCAAGCAGGGCTGGTACGATGTGCCCATTGGGCAGATGGGCAGGAAAATTATAGGGCCCAAGCACAGCCATCACACCGTGAGGTTTGTGGCGGAGCGCAGTGCGCGAATTAGTTGCGCTTTCGATGACGCGTTGTGAAGTGCGATCGGAATAGGCTTTGATCGAAATTTCAACCTTGTTGATGACCGATTCAACTTCGTTGCGCGATTCCCAAAGCGGTTTTCCCGTTTCTCGCGAGATTTTATCGGAAAACTCTTCGCCCTTTTGCCGTGTCGTCGTGGCAAAACGGCGCAGCGCGTCGGCGCGCGCCGTAAACGACAGCGAGGCCCATGCGGCCCAACTCTGGCGCGCGATGCTTACTTCTTGGTCAACATCGCCCGTTTTCCCGGTCCACATGATGGCCCCAGTTGCCGGTTCTTCGGATCTAAAATCTACCCCACTCATGCAATGTGCCCTACATGAGGATGGTTAATGGATCATTGTCTTTTTTTCAATTTATGCAGATATTTTACAGATAGGCTTCGCCCATCGCCCGGATCGCGGTAATTTTGGCCGCCAACAGCGACCAATCATCATTCTCGGCGATGGGTGCCCAAATCGCTTCGACCTCATCGAGGAGGAGCGAGCATGGCTCTTCGGCGCGCCAATACGCGTGCTCCATGGAATTCGCGGGTTTGAACGCCGCAAGTTTTGCCTTAAAATCATCAAACAGAGGGTCAACGTAACGGACCACATTTTTTGCTCGCCCGCCTGCAAAATCAAAATAGAAGGCGTCGAGCGGAACTTGGGATTTGTGGAGGGCCAGTTCCAGCGCGGCGATTAGCCCCGCATTTTCAGTGTGTCCAAGCGGCTTCACATTGAGTCGGTTGAGCATTTTTTCAATGACCGCCGTATGATAATGAGCTCGAAAACCGTCGAGGAGGGGAATGAGCGCCTCTTGATCGACAAGCGACGTCAACGCGATGGCAAGTTGGGCGACATCCCAGTGGATAGCCTGGGCTTGTCGCCCATAGGCATAAAGCCCGCTTTCATCGAAATAGGCTGCCGTGAAAGCCGGATCAAAACTTGGTGCCCAGCGCCACGGCCCGTAGTCAAAG
>JBEGTP010000095.1:0-4167 GCA_041179365.1 Pseudomonadota bacterium | reverse complement strand
ACAGACTATAATCTCATGCGCGATTGGCGCACCAACAAACGCCTCGATCAGCGCGGAGGGATTCACCTCATCGAAGGCCAAGCCATCCGGGAAGCGCGAGAGCAAGGTCCAAGTATCGCGGTCATTCTGCGCAACGAGGGTGCCCTTATCCGACTGATAATGCCACGCAGGCCCCCAGCGTTGGAGCAAATGCGTATCAGTTGAATGAAAATGGGTGATGAAGCGCTGCGCCACCTTAGCTTGACCTGAAAGCCCGATACCAAGTTGTTCTCGTACCCGGCTCGCCCCGCCGTCACATCCAATGAGATAGTCAACACGGATGGTATCGCCAGAAGAGAGCGCCACAGTGGCACTCTCCCCCTTTTGTTCAAAGCTCTCAAATGCCGTTCCGAAACGAACATCAATCAGTGGGTGCGCGTCTATTGCGCCCTTCAACACCGGCTCGATAATCACCTGACTGACACGCATCGGCGGTTCGGATGGCATCGACCCGTCATTGCGCTCGAGGATCAGCGCGCGCCATTCGGCGACACTGGGATAGACGAAGCGGTGCAGCTCCTCTCCCGTCAAAGTCGTAATCCACGAGACATCGAACCTCTGGCTCTCGGCTACCGCTACCGCGCGTAGTTTGGCAGCGAGGCCCAAACGCGCAAACAACTCCATGCTGCGGGCATTGGTGATATCCATTTTTGGATGGCGCGTGGTTGTTTCGTTGCGTTCAACTAGGATCGACCGGACGCCGTATTGCGCCAGAACTAGGGCTAGCGTCATTCCCACTGGACCGCCGCCAGCGATCAAAACTTGCGCGCATGACTGACCGGGCGTCACGCCATTCCCATCAGCGCGCGCATATCGGCATGCCATTCGCTGATCGGCTTAAAGCCCGGCATCATGCGACACATCGCTTCATTTTCAGCGCGCAGATCGACAGCGGGCCGCGAAAGATCAACCGGCACTTTGTGGGGTTGGGTGATGAACCACTGGGAATCAGTGTAAACCTCGATCCGATTGCCTTCTGGATCAGGAAAATAGACCGACCATGCATTACCATGCGTTGCGGGATCAAGATTGGGTATATCCGCAGCGACCAGCCGCGCATAAACGATGCACAATTCCTCAAGGGTCGCGACGCGGAACGAAATCTGATTGATTGTCGTTTCCTGCTCCTCGCCGCGTCCTGTCATCAGCACGATCTGGTGATGCTCAGAAGGGTCGCGGCTAAGGAAGCGCAATTCGCGCGGCCCTAGCCAGCCTTGATCGGTCAGGAAGAAGCCTAGCACGTCGCGGTAGAAAACGACCATTTTTTCAAGATCGCGCACAAAAAAGCCCATATGGCTGAACGAGAGGCTGTATTCGGCCATGTCAAACAATTGGGTTCGAAAGGATACCAACCCCTGCCACTTCGATCTCCACGACGTCACCCGCTTTCATCCACAGCGGCGGAGTGCGCTTGGCTCCAACCCCGCCGGGCGTTCCCGTCGCGATAACGTCGCCTGGAAGCAATGTGGTAAAGGTTGAAAGATACACAATAATTTCAGGGATCGAAAAGATCATGTCAGAAGCGAGCGCATCCTGCACCATCTGGCCATTGAGCCGAGCAATCACACGCATGGCTTCAGGGGCAGGCATCTCATCGGGCGTTACCAACCAAGGTCCGAACGCACCAAGCCCTTCGAAATTCTTTCCGGGAGTCCACTGCGATGTATGCCGCTGCCAATCGCGGATCGAGACATCGTTATAGCAGCTATACCCCGCGACATGATCAAGCGCATCAACCTCGCTTATGTTGCGCCCTGCCTTACCGATAACGATCGCAATCTCTGCCTCATAATCCATCCGTTCCGAAATGGAGGGGACTACCATCGGCGCGCCCTGCCCCACTTGGGATTGCGGCGTACGGGTGAAGATCGTTGGTTGCTCGGTCGGGTCGCGCCCCGTTTCAATCCGGTGGTCATGATAATTCACCCCAACGCACCAGATACGCGGCGGATCAAACAACGGGGGAAGAAGTTTCACGGACGCGAGTGGAACACGGTGGCTGGCATGTGCCTTTGCAGCATACAGCTCGCCATTCTCGATCATCGCTCGTAACGTCTTGCCACCCGTCCAGCCTGCATCGGTGACGACCATCAGGTCGTCCCCTTCGACAACGCCTACCTTTGGCCCGTCACTTGCTTCATAGCTGACCAGTTTCATGCATGTACCTCTGCCAAACACTTTTTAATTGATCAGAATGCTAATAACGTTTTGCCGCATGGCACAAGGACTCAATTGCGCCCGACAGTCCGTTAAAGATTTAAACAAATATGTGATTGATAGGCCTAAAGGCCGACCTGCGATGTCGCTCGTGCTCAAGACGCACCGACGCCGTCCAGTGGGCGGGACTGACAAACCTCATTGGCCAGAGTTGTTACACGTTGGTATGAGCCGCTATCCGCACCGGCACAGAATTGATCGCATTGACCAAGATATGCCCTTCGCGCACAATCTCTCCAACAAGTTCAACCCGCAAATCTCGGTCCGCCATTTCCGTCATCAATGATTGCAGTTGAAGCTCAGCTAGTCTCGCGCCTACGCAGCGGTGAATGCCGTGGCCAAAGGCGATATGACGACGAGCGTTGTGCCGACCTGCGATGAAACGGTCAGCATCTTCAAAGACCATTTCGTCTCGATTACCCGAAATGATCCAGGTGACGACCTTGTCTCCTTTTCGGAATGTGTGGCCGTGGAACTCATGATCCTCCGTCACTGTTCGGCGCACATGGACAACGGGCGAATACCAGCGGATCAGCTCATTCACCGCACCCGGAATAAGCGCACGATCCGCCTTTATCTTTTCCCATTCTTGCGGAAAGCGGTGGATCACATCAATCAGCGCGGACATGGAATTGCGCGTGGTATCATTGCCGCCCACCACCAGCAGCGCCATATTGCCAATAAATTCCTTCTGTTCCATTTTACTGAGCGCATCGGAATGGATCATGCGAGAAAGCAAATCTGGACCAGGCTCCGCATTGACGCGCTCTTGCCATAGGCTGAAGAATTTCATCGCCATCTCAAACATAAGTGCTTGGCGCCCTTGCGGATCATGTTTGATCATGTCGATCGAAGTGACAGCATCTGACCAGACCGGCAGCCGGTGGCGATCTTCCCAAGGAAAATCAAACAGGATGGCGAGCATGTCGGTCGTCAAACTCACGGCCACGTCCTTTGTCCAGTCAAACGCCGTTCCCCGGGGAAGTGCATCCAGCTTTTCGCCTGTGCGTTGGCGGATATCGCCGGCAAGCCGCAGCATCTCCGACGGGGTGAATGCGGGCGCAACCACGCGCCGTTTAGCCGCATGCTTGGGCGGATCGGTCATCAGAAACATGTCCATCGCCTCGTCGTCGCCGGTCCCCAGGGAGTCAGCATCGAATATCGACACCCCGCCATTTTCGCTGGCGGAGGAATAGAGCAACGGCAGTGACAATATCTCTTGAATATGACTGTGCGTTGTAATCGACCAAAAGGCACCAAAGTCGCTTTCGGATCGATAGTGAATTGGAGCCTCATTCCGCAGCCGCTTGAAGAGCGCATGCGCGGTATCATCCTTAAAATACGCGCTTTGCGTCATGTCGATCTCAGCGAGGGGAAGTGTGTCAACGGCCATCAATTTGACCTTTCATGAGAGGAAGCAAGACAATCGAGATTGGTCGCCAGTTGATCGAGCAAGGCGCGAAGCGTGTCATCCTGGCCCGTCTCAAATCCGGCGAACATGCAAGTGAACACATCATCAACGACGATCCGCAGTTCGGGCACTAAGGCCTGCGCCTTAAAAGTAGAAAATATTCGCCACACCCGTCTATCTCCCTCCGCATGGCGGCGCTCGACCATCTGTTTGCGCTCCATTACGTCGATCGTCTGGCCAACGCTCGCCCGCTCAAGATCGGCTGCACGCGCTAACTCGCTTTGGGTGATGCCCTCGTGTTTCAGCACATAAGCCAGTAATCTCCACTGGGTGCGACTGAGGTCATAGTCAAAAAGGCGCGCATCGAGCGCGCGGCTCATCTGGCGGACGATCTCGTCAAACCGAAAGGCCAAAGATTCATAGTTGGAAAAGGTGATGGTTGGCGTTTGCATAGCTCAGAAATATCATATTATCATATATTGTCAATACACTTACAATAT
>JBEGTP010000094.1:0-27978 GCA_041179365.1 Pseudomonadota bacterium | reverse complement strand
CATGGTCGTCCCCATGCCAATGAAGCTTGAAGGCACCGCAACCATCGACGGTGATGCGCTGACGGGATCAGTCAAAGCCGGCGCGTTCGGATCGATGGCCCTTTCAGGCACGCGTCAGGCGTAATACCACCCTGCGAAGATCCTGACCTATGAGGATTGCCAGAGGCGTTTGCTGGCAAGGAGGCGCGGAAGCGGCGATGTGGTTCATCGTCGCGACGCTCCGACGCTGTCCAGTGGGCGGCTCTGGCAACCCGAAGGGCGCTTTCTGGCGGCCCTCGGACGGAGTCACGCCCTCGATACGATGAACCACATCGTCTCTTCGGGCGCTTCTTGCCGAGAACCACCCGAAACCGTCCTCATAGGTCAAGATCTTCGCAGGGTGGTATAAGATCGAAACACAGATCTAATTGACGGAAAATAAAAAAGGGGCGCGCTAAGCTTGATGGCTAGCGCGCCCTTTTTTTGCCTTTTTGAGCATCGTGTCTCTCTTCTGACTGATGCCGACCTGCGGGATCAGACACGATCGACAGATCATGGTCTCTCCGGAACTAGAGCACCGTCACGGTAACCGCGCGGCGGTTGCGCGCCCAGCTTTCGGCGTCAGAGCCGGTCGCTTCGGGGCGTTCTTTTCCGTAGCTTACGGTCTGAATGCGGCGCGGGTCAACGCCGCGGGAAACGAGATAGTTTTTAGCCGCATTCGCGCGGCGTGCGCCGAGCGCGATGTTATAGTCCCGCGTGCCGCGTTCATCACAATGCCCCTCAATCACAATCCGCACGTTGGGAAACTGCTGGAGCCAAGCGATCTGGCTATCGAGCACCTGACGATCCTCGGGATCAAGATCTGACCGATTGGTTTCAAAAAAGACGCGGTCAGATGTAACATGGGCGAGAAAATGCTCGCGCGATCCTGGACCACCGGGTTGGCCGTAGCCCGGACCACCTTGACCCGTAATCCCGCCGCCACCCATCGGTCCAGGAGGCAGATCTTCAGGGCGCGGCTTTTTGGCGCAGGCCGATAGCGCGATCAAACTGACCGCTAAAAGCAATGTTGGTGCCAACTTCTTCACAATACGCACTCCTTTTTTCAATTATCCCTGCGTTAACCTCAAAAATCGGACGAAATGCGCCCGGGGTCAAGCCAAAGTTTTGTCTAATCCTTAAGAATAGCGCCCCAAGATGGGTCAGACCCGTCGTAAGGGGTCTTGATTTTGCGTTCTTTGGCGCCGGTGACATCGACTTGCCAGACCTGTGTTTGTCCACTGCCCTGCCCTGTTCGGAAGAATTGGATAACCCGGCCATTGGGCGACCATGTTGGCGCTTCATCTTGCCAACTATTGGTGAGCATCCGAACGCTGCCACCGCTCGGCGTCATCACACCAATCCGGAAACCGCCGCCGATCCGCGTAAAGGCGATGAGATCACCCTTCGGACTCCATTCTGGCGTGGCATATTGATTGCCATCATCAGGGCTGACGCGCTGCACGTTCGATCCATCAGCGTTCATGATATACACTTGTTGTGCGCCCGTCCGATCGCTTTCAAAGACGATGCGTGTGCCATCGGGAGAAAAGCTACCGCCGGTATTGATGCCGGGGCCATTTGTCAGCCGCAGCGGCGGTCCTCCAGTGACCGCGACGCGGTAAATATCAGTAATACCTGCAATTTCCATCGAATAAAGGATCGATTTGCCATCGGGCGACCAGCGCGGGCTAAAGGTTTGGTTGGGGCTCTCGGTCACAAGCTTTTGGCGGCCTGACGCCACATCGAGCACATAAATGCGCGGACGCCGCCCCGCGTAAGAGAGGTAGAGGATCTGCTTATAATCAGGCGAAAAGCGCGGGGTCAGAACAATATTCTGTCCATTGGTCAGAAACTTATGGTTCTCCCCATCCGAATCCATAATCGCGATCTGCTTCTTGCGATTTTGCTTCGGGCCGGTTTCCGCCACGTAAACGATGCGGCTATCAAAAAACGGGTTTTCACCCGACAGCCGTGAATAGATGGAATCGGCACATTTGTGCGCAGCGCGACGCCATTCGCGCGGCTGAACATTATAGCCCTGACGGACCATTTCAGATTTCAGGGCGACATCATAAAGATAACAGCCGACCGAAAGCGTGCCGTCGGGGTTTGCGCGGACATAGCCGTGGATCAAATGCTCAGCGCCTTTGGCTTCCCATTCGCCAAAGGCCGGTGCGGTCACTTCGGTCATTGAAATTTTGCGGAGACCGGCCGGGCCGACCGGCTTGAATACGTCGGTGCCGGAGAGATCATCAGCAATGATCTTGGCAAATTTAGCGCCAAGTTCGCCCGTATTGCCCGCAGGCGTATCAACCGCAGCCGGAGTGGCATAGGGCGGTATCAAGACGGTAATTTCAAACTTACCGCTATCGTCCGTCACAGTGCCGCTGACGGGCCCGGTCACTTGTGCAAAAGCGGGCGCTGCGAAGGCGGAGACGAGAAGCGCAATGGCGCTTAAAAAAATGTGTTTCATAGGGATCTCTCTAATGGAGCAATGCATGTCGTTCTAGCCCTCTCTCAAAGCCGCTTGTCAAAGGTGATGGGACCAAGCGTTTGCCAGACATCATAGAGTTCATCGGGCAAAGTGAAGGAGCCCGCGCGGCGAACCGCCCGGATTGCGCGCTCAGCGTGAATGCCCTTCAAATTCTGATTGCTATCCGTCACGCCGGTTTGCGCGATGACACGCACCGAAGCGATCGTGCCGTCGCGGTTGAGCTTTATCTCGACCTGTGTTTTCAGGAGTTCAGCATCGGCCCCGGTCGGCGCAATCCAAAACGGTTTGATCTTTGCCAAAATGTCTTGAATGAATTTGGCTTCCCACTGCGCTTTGGTCCTCACAGGAGCAGCGGGAGCGGCTGGCGGCTTTGCAGGGCCAAGCTTTGGCGCGCCAGCGGTCGCTACCTTGGTTGCGGGCTTTCCAACGCCGCGCTCTTGATTGGCTTGCGCGGCCAGCGAACCGCCAAGGCCACCTAGCCGACCACCTTTTGAGCGCGCCGTCCCACTTGTCGCGGCGGTTACTGGCTTGCTGGGAACAAGAGGTTTGGGCGCGGCCGCTGCCCCCGCGCCTTTCTGCGCCACCTTTTGGACGCGCTTCGGCTTGACGACATTAACGACCGACGCAATGGGGCGCGGCGCGGCCTTTGGCGTAAGTTTCGGAATTGAGTGCTGAATCGGGCGCTGAATTGCCGCAGGTTTTTTGGGCGTCAACACCGGCTTTGGCTCCGGCGCAGTCTGTTGCGGCGCAAGCTTTGGTGCGGGCACACTCTCCGGCGTAGGTGCTGGCGCTTGCGTCGGCGCGGGGTCAGGGTCCGGCGCGGGCGTTGGATCAACGAGACTCGCAGCGGCTGGTGCCGCCGCCCCCGCGCCTTCATCCTTTGGGGCCGTCGGAGGGACCACACTCTCATCAATGAGTTCGACCGCCATGGGCGGATTGATGGGCGTGCGCTTGAGCTCTGGCTCGAAGAGCGAGAGAAGCCCGCCCAAAGCGACATGGCCGATGACCGCGACGACGACACCGATAACGATGCCTTGATCGATTTTCCTACTGCGCGCCACGCGCATCTGCTTCCGGCTCGACAGCTTCGGTTCCGCTCGTCGTGACCAGCGCAACGCGGGTGAGTCCGGCGCGGTTAATCTCCCCCATCACCGACATGACGACGCCGTAACCGAGCCCTTTGTCTGCGCGCAGGTATACCTGTGGGCCCTCGACTTCGCCATTCTTGGCGGCCTTTGCAAGATAGGCTGGAAGGTCCTCAATGTTGATCTGTTCGGCATCGATGAAGAGCCGCGCCTCCGCATCGAGCGAAACCTGCAACGGCTTTTTACCCTGATCGAGCGACTTCGCACGACTATCTGGCAGGTTCACCGGCACACCTGCCACAAGGAGCGGCGCTGTGACCATGAAGATGATCAGGAGGACCAACATCACGTCGACCATCGGCGTCACGTTGATTTCAGCAACCGGCATCCGCCGCGTACGACCGCGATTGCCAGAAGGAAGCGGACTGGCACCCATCAGCGTTCAAGCTCCAGCTCGCGGCTGAGCGTGGCGTGAAAGCCGTCGGCAAAGCGGTTCAGCCTCGCCTCAAAGCGGTTCAGTCCGTGACCAAAGCGGTTGTAAGCGATGACCGCAGGGATCGCCGCGAACAGGCCGATCGCGGTTGCAAACAGCGCCTCGGCAATCCCGGGTGCAACAACGGCAAGCGATGTATTTTGTTGGCCTGCAATGGCGGTAAAACTGCGCATGATACCAAGCACTGTGCCAAGCAGGCCGACAAAGGGCGCAATGCTGCCCACTGTCGCCAGAATGTTGAGCCTGTCGCCTAGCCGATCCACTTCATTCGCGACCGCAGCCCCCATGCTGGTGGCGAGCCGCGCGCGCGTGCCTTCGCGGTCGATCACCGCTTTGCCGGTCGAGCGCCGCCACTCATACATGCCCGCTGAAAAGACGCGTGCTGAGGGCAAATCCAAGTCCTTGTGCTCGCGGTAGAAGGGCTCAATATCCTCGGCTTTCCAAAAATCGCGCTCAAAGCGCTCAGACGCCGCGTTGACCTTTCGCATCTTCATCGTGTGCGCGATAATGATCGCCCAAGTCGCTATACTCGCGATGATCAGGCCGATCATCACCAGCATGACCTCGAGCCCCGAATGCAAAAAGAGCGAGAGCATGTCCATATTGGGTGCAGCTTGAGGAAGGGCAGCTTGGGGGAGGCTGGCTTGGATCATTCTTGGTCTTTCTGGCTTGGTAACAAGGTTTCAAAGGCAGCGCGCCACGGCTGTGGTTGACGCTTCGGCCGCCCTTCTCTCGAAAGAAAGGCCGCAACGACGCGCGCATCGGTTATCAATTCATCCCCGCGCATGACTCGTTGATGAATAACCACCGAAGCGGCGCGCAACTGTTCAATACAACTCACGATGAAGAGATCATCGGCGAACCGGGCAGGCCGCCGGTATTGGATCGTAAGATCAGCCACTGCATAGACACCGTCTCCCGCTTCAAACGTCGCACGTTGATCAATCCCAGCCCGCGCCAACATGTCTGACCGTGCCCGCTCCATATAACGCAGGTATGTGGCGTGATAGACAAGCCCTGAAAAATCAGTGTCCTCAAAATAGACATGAATCGCAAAATGATGCGCGCGTCCGGCGAAATGGCCTTGATAGGGGATGTCTGACGGCATAGTTCGCTATCCCTAACCTACGCGATTCCACGCGGCAAATTGCGGCAGCATTTTTTTGTTGACCCTATGTAACCTTACCGTTACTTTTTGTAACCCTAAGGTTATAAAGAGGTGAAATATGTCCGCGGAAGAAATGGCATTGGCCGAAAAGCTCACGCGCCGCCGCGCACGGATGTGCATCATATTGGGTCTCTTCTTTATAGCAACAATGGCTTCCAGCTTGGGCGTCGACGTGCCGACCAGTCGACCAGAAACGGTAAAGATTGCGGCTTGGATTGTTTGGGCCGCTATGCTGCTCTTTATTCTGGCGACGGGTGGTGGGTTGTTGCGCGGCAAGACCGTGCGGGCGT
Organism: Pseudomonadota bacterium; assembly: GCA_041179365.1. Classification (GTDB taxonomy): domain Bacteria; phylum Pseudomonadota; class Alphaproteobacteria; order Sphingomonadales; family Sphingomonadaceae; genus Aquisediminimonas. The sequence goes on along the minus strand of JBEGTP010000094.1, from coordinate 22,427 downwards.
TGATGAATGATGACAGCACGATTGATAATCGCAGGCGGGCCATGGTCGCCGGTTTTTGGGCGACGGTGGCATCGGCCTTCGCCCTCTATGCGATCAGCCTCTTTGAGCCGGTTTCGGGCCGAGAGGCGATCCGCCTGTTGCTTTCGGCCGCTGTCGGCGCTTCAATAATCGGCTTTGGCAAATTGGAGTTGCGATCCCTCCGCAATGACTGACCGATTGGAAAACACCCTTCGCCAGGCGCGTAACGCTAAGGGATGGACACAGGCCGAACTTGCCGAGCGCGTCGCGGTTAGCCGCAAGACGATTAACACGGTCGAAAACGGGGTGTTTATTCCTTCGACGTTGCTCGCCTTGAAACTGGCACATGCGCTTGGCAGGCCGGTCGAGACGCTATTTACCCTCGTCGAATAGACCGTCCTGCGATCCCACCGGTGGATTGAGCCCCAAATGCTTCCACCCCGGGCCATTGAGTGCGCGGCCCCGCGCCGTGCGCGCGATCAAGCCAAGCTGGAGCAAATAGGGTTCCACGACATCCTCAATCGTGTCGCGTGGTTCCGATAGCCCGGCTGCGAGCGCTTCAACCCCGACTGGCCCGCCGCGATAAATATCGGCGATCATCATGAGGTAACGCCGGTCCATCGCATCGAGGCCAAGACCATCAACTTCAAGCCGCGTCAGCGAAGCATCGGCGATTTTGGCGGTCACAATGGCCTCGCCCGCAACCGTCGCAAAATCACGCACCCGCCGCAACAAACGCCCCGCAATCCGCGGCGTCCCTCGCGAGCGCTTGGCAATCTCATGCGCACCGTCTTCCGCAATGCTCAGATCGAGCAGCCCCGCCGCGCGGTGGATAACCTGTTCAAGCTCAACATGGGTATAAAAATTGAGCCGAACCGGAATGCCAAAGCGATCCCGCAGCGGCGTCGTCAGCAAACCTTGCCGCGTTGTCGCGCCCACCAGCGTGAACTTGGGCAGATCTATCCGCACGCTCCGCGCAGACGGGCCCTCGCCGATCATGATGTCGAGCGCGCGGTCCTCCATCGCTGGATAAAGAATTTCCTCTACCGCAGGCGCGAGCCGGTGAATCTCATCAATGAAAAGTACATCGCCGTCTTCAAGATTGGTGAGTAGAGCCGCAAGATCGCCCGACTTTGCGATGACCGGGCCAGACGTCGCGCGGAAACCGACACCCATTTCCTTGGCAACAATCTGGGCAAGCGTCGTTTTACCGAGGCCAGGCGGACCGAAAAACAGCACATGATCGAGCGCATCGCCGCGCTGCTTTGCGGCCTCAATAAAGATACGCAGATTTTCCCGCGCGGCTTTCTGCCCAACGAATTCGTCAAGGGTTTTGGGACGCAGTGCGGCGTCCACGTCCTCAGGACGGCGGGACGGGGTGGTGAGGCGGTCGTCGGTCATCGGGTTGCGATCGGGCGAAGGACGGGCTTGCCAGCGTGGTCTTTATGCAGCGTGCCCACGACATACCATTCGCCAAGCGGCCACGCCATATGATCGCAGTCTGTTGGCGCGATATCTTCAATGTCAATTGTCCGACCAAAATAGGGTCCGGCTAGCACGCTTATAACAGGGACATTGCGCTCCATAGAGCGGCTGTGCTTTGTCCATTCGTTCGAAGGCGTCACGCGAATTTTCAGAACGAGCATGCCATTCTGCACGCGACGCGGGGCACTCTCCCGCAAAAATTTGATCGTTTCACCGGGGCCGACCATGCATCCCATTGACGGAGTCGCGCCGACAAGCGCGAAGAGTCCCGCAGCGATGGCAGCGTGCTTTTTCACCGCGCCGCCTTCTTCAAGGCCAACCGTACCAAGGCATCGAGCGTCGCGCCGTCGCCAAGTTCGCTCTCCGCACTTGTCACCGCCACACTTGCTTCACCCGGCTTGAAGCCCAGCCCTGTGAGCGCCGACACGGCATCAGCAGCGTGGCCGACCGCAGGTATCGCCGCCCCCACTGCGCCGAACGCCACAGGCCCAACCTTATCCTTCAATTCGCGCACAATCCGCTCAGCGAGTTTTGGCCCAACGCCGTTTGCGCGCGCGACCATCGCCTTGTCTTGGCCCGCTACGGCACGGGTCAGCTCGCCTGCGTCGAGCGCCGAGAGGATATTGAGCGCGACCTTGCCGCCCACGCCTTGAACCCCAGTGAGCAAGCGAAACCAATCGCGCTCACCAACCGATCCAAACGCAAAAAGGGTCATCGACTCTTCGCGCACCTGAAGCTCAGTGAACACGCGAACATCACCGCCGATGGGCCCAAGGTCAGCCAGCGTGCGCGCGCTGGCGAGCACGAGATAGCCAACGCCGCCCACATCTATCACGGCGTGGTCTGCGGCAGTTTCAGCGAGAATTCCTGCGAGGCGAGCGATCATTATTCTCTCTTATCCGCTCAATCTAAAAAAGCGACTCGGGGGGGAGCCACATTTGTTGATGTTCCCAAAATGTACACAAATAGCGTGACGCTGTCAAGCAATTTGTTCACTTATCGTTTCGTTTCGGAACGCGCGCCGTGGTGCGCATGGCAAATCGCAACCGCGAGCGCGTCTGCCGCATCTGCTCCGGCCAGCTTCACCCCGGGCAGCAATATCTTGAGCATCGCCTGAACCTGAGCCTTCTCTGCCGCGCCAGTGCCAACAACCGCTTTTTTCACGAGCCGCGTCGCATATTCAGTCACCGGCAGCCCGCCGCGCGCCGGGGCAAGCAGGCAAATACCGCGGGCTTGGCCAAGTTTAAGCGTCGATTGCGGGTTGGAATTAACAAACACTTCTTCGACCGCCGCACAATCGGGCCGGTGCAACAGGATCACATCGGTCAGCGCCGCGTCGAGTGTGACCAGCCGTTCGGGCAACGGCGCTTTGGGATCGGTATTGATCTGACCGTTGGCGATATGGCTCAAGCGGTTACCCTCTGCCGAGATCAAGCCCCAGCCTGTCGTGCCAAGGCCCGGATCAATCCCCAGGATCAACACAGGCTCAGCGGCCCCTCCCAGATGACAGTAAGCGCATCAGGAGAGCGCCTCCATAACATCATCGGGAATGTCATAATTACCCCACACCGTCTGCACATCGTCATCATCATCGAGCGCGTCGATCATCTTGAGCAGCGTCCGCGCGGTGGCCTCGTCAACGGTAACCATAATCTGCGGCTTCCACGCAAGCTTCACACCTTCAGGGTCGCCTAGCAAGGCCTCAAGTGCTTTTGCGGCGGGGTGGAGGTTTTCGACCGAAGTCCAGATGTCATGCCCGTCTTCGGACGATTCGACATCATCGGCCCCTGCTTCTAGCGCGGCCTCAAACACGGCGTCAGCATCGCCCGCCGTGGCTGGATAGCTAATCAGCCCCAACCGATCAAAGCCGTGCGCCACAGCCCCCGACGTTCCAAGATTGCCGCCATTTTTGCTAAACGCAGTGCGAACATTCGTCGCGGTCCGGTTGCGGTTGTCGGTGAGGGCTTCGACGATGATCGCGGTGCCGCCAGGGCCATAGCCTTCGTAGCGGATTTCTTCATAATTCTCGCCATCAGACCCGGTTGCCTTCTCAATCGCACGCTGGATATTATCCTTGGGCATGGATTGCGCCCGCGCCGCCATAACGGCGGCACGCAACCGTGCGTTCGCGTCAATATCAGGCAAGCCCATCTTCGCGGCGACCGTAATTTCGCGGCTCAGCTTTGAAAAGGCCGCCGAGCGCTTCTTATCTTGCGCGCCCTTACGGTACATGATGTTCTTATATTTGGAATGGCCTGCCATGGGTCACTTTTGCGTTTGGGTGAAAGGATGCGATTGCCCTAGCGCAAGGCGAGGTGTTTGGGCAACTGCTGCACCACATCGCGATTTCCCCTTCCCTTGCTTGGCGCGCTCTGCCAGCGTTGGCACAAGACAAAGTGGGAGAAATTCACATGGAGATCATCGCAGACGGACTTAGGTTCCCCGAAGGACCTGTCTTCATGCCCGATGGCAGCATCATCCTGACCGAGATTGAGACCGGCTGCATCACGCGTGTCGCGGTCGACGGCACCAAATCGACCGTCGCAACGCCGGGCGGTGGTCCAAACGGGCTCGCAGTGGGGCCCGATGGCAAACTCTATTGCTGCAACAATGGCGGGTTCAACTGGAACGAAGGCGGGGGCTTCCTCTCGCCACACGGGATCGCCGATGATTATTCTGGGGGCCGGATCGAGCGGATCGACAGCGCGACGGGTGCGGTTGAGGTGCTGTACAAGTCGGGAGACTTTGGCTGCACCCTGCGCGGCCCGAACGACATTGTGTTCGACGACGCGGGCGGATTCTGGTTCACTGATCACGGCAAGCAAGATTTCAAATCGCGCGCGCATGATATCGTCGGCATCTTCTACGGAAAGGCCGATGGAAGCTTCCTTGAGGAAGTTATCTTCCCCTCCAACAACCCGAATGGCATTGGTCTCTCTCCCGATGGAAAAACGCTCTACGCCGCTGAGACCTATACCTGCCGCCTTGTCGCTTTCGATGTGATTGCGCCGGGCAAGGTTGCCGATGCGTCGGGGCCTGGCGGGGCCGGAAGGCCGCTCTACCGGCCTGCGGGTTGGAAGTTTTTTGACAGCCTCGGCATGGAAGCGTGCGGCAATATCTGCGTCGCGACAATTGGCGAAAGCGGTATTTCTGTGGTGTCGCCAGCCGGTGCGCTCGTCGAATTTGTGGCGACTGATGATCTTTTCACGACCAACATCTGCTTTGGCGGCGATGATAGGATGGATGCCTATATCACGCTATCAAGCACGGGCAGGCTCGCGAAAATGCGTTGGAATCGCCCCGGCCTAAAGTTAAACTTTTAAGGAGTATTCTATGTCTCGCGCACACCGTGAAGCGCATTTGCTGGACCGGATTGGCTGGTTGCGCGCTGCTGTGTTGGGGGCCAATGACGGGATTGTCTCAACCGCCAGCCTGATTGTGGGCGTCGCCTCCGCCGGTGCAAGCCAACAATCGGTGTTGATTACAGGCGTTGCAGGCCTCGTCGCCGGGGCCATGTCGATGGCCGCGGGGGAATATGTGTCGGTCAGTTCGCAGGCGGATACCGAAGCCGCTGACCTTGCCCGCGAAGGTGCCGAGCTTGCCGCCACACCTGCAGCAGAGCGCGAAGAGCTGGTGCGGATCTACGAGGGGCGTGGCTTGGACCGTGACTTGGCCGAAAAGGTTGCTGATCAAATGACCGCACACGATGCCATTGGAACGCATATGCGCGACGAACTGGGCATGAGTGGGCATAGCGCCGCCAAGCCGATTCAAGCAGCGATCGCATCTGCTGCGGCCTTTTCGGTTGGCGCGGCCTTCCCGCTCGCCATGGTCCCGATTTTTGCCGGCGGCAATTTGACTTGGCCTGTCTCGATAGCGGCGACGGCATTTCTGTCTGCCTTGGGCGCTGCCGGCGCGCACTTAGGCGGCGCGCCCATTCTCAAAGGCGTATTGCGCGTCACTTTTTGGGGAGCCTTTGCCATGGCAGCAACAGCCGCAATCGGCTCGCTTTTTGGCACCAACATCGCTTAGGCACTCTACGATATGCAGATCACAACAATCATTTTCGATTTTGGTGGCGTTGTCACGTCTTCACCCTTTGAGGCGTTTAATCGCCTTGAGGCCGCGCAGGGCGCGCCGCATGATTTTGTGCGGCGAGTGAATGCCACAAACCCCGATACCAATGCTTGGGCGCGCTTTGAACGTGCAGAGATCGATGCGGCTCGTTTTGATGCTCTTTTTGCCCAAGAAGCAAAGGCATTGGGCCACCCATTGCGCGGTGCCGATGTGATCGCCTGCCTGTCTGGCGATGTGCGCCCCCGCGTTGTTGCTGCGATGGATACGCTCCTGGCAAAAGGCTACCGGCTCGGCTGCATTACCAATAATGTTCCCGCAGGCGAAGGGCCCGGCATGGCGCGCGGTGCTGGAAAGGCGGCGGCTGTAGCCGACGCTATGACGCGCTTTGAACATATCATCGAAAGCTCGAAGGCCGGTGTTCGCAAGCCCGATCCACGCATTTACATGCTGATGTGCGAGGCGCTCAGCGTTGAGCCCGGTGCCTGTGTCTATCTTGATGATCTCGGCATCAACTGCAAACCAGCGGCGAACCTCGGGATGCACGCAATCAAGGTGGTCAGTGAGGTGCAACTCCTTTCTGATCTTGGCGCAATCACAAAACTGACGTTATAGGCTAGCCCCATGAACAAAATTTATCCCAACGCTGCTGCCGCGCTCGAAGGCGTGCTGCGCAATGACATGCTGATCGCCGCTGGTGGATTTGGTCTCTGCGGCATCCCCGAACGCTTCATTGATGCGATTGTGCAAAGCGGTGTGACCGGCCTGACAATGGCTTCGAACAATGCAGGGATTGACGGCGAAGGGCTGGGCAAGCTGCTCCGCACGCGGCAAATCAAAAAGATGATCGCCAGCTATGTCGGCGAGAATAAGGAGTTTGAGCGGCAGTATCTGGCAGGGGAACTTGAAACCGAGTTTTGCCCGCAAGGGACGCTCGCTGAACGGATGCGGGCAGGCGGCGCGGGCATTCCCGGGTTCTATACCAAAACAGGCGTTGGCACGCAGATCGCCGAAGGTAAGGAGATGAAGAGCTTTGACGGGCAAGACTATATCCTTGAACGCGGGATCTTTGCCGATCTTTCGATTGTAAAGGTGTGGAAAGCTGACGAGAGCGGCAACTGCATCTTCCGCAAAACCGCCCGCAATTTTAATCAGCCCGCCGCAACATGCGGCAAAATCTGTGTGGTTGAGGTCGAGGAGATTGTGCCGGTCGGGTCGCTTGACCCCGATGCGATCCACCTGCCGGGGGTCTATGTCCAACGGATGGTCCTTGGCGCGCCGTATGACAAGAAGATCGAATTCCGCACGGTGCGGGAGCGGGAGGCGGCGTGAGCCATCGCTATTTCGCTATCAATGGTGAGCCGGTTTTGGCCACTGCAGGGTGGATGTGCATCGTTGCAGCTGCCCTGCATTTCGGCTGCATTTGGGGCGGCGCAGAATGGTATCGCACATTTGGTGCCGGCGAAGAGCTGGCTCGTGCAGCAGAGCAAGGTTCGTGGGTGCCGCACATTTTTGCTGGTGGTATCGGGGCCATCTTGTTGATCTCAGCAGCCTATGCCTTTGCCGCTGCTAACACGATGTCGGGCTTTGGCATCCAAGCGAGTCCACCCTTCCCCCGTCTAATTCTGTCTGCAATCTGCGCTGTCTTACTCGGCCGTGGGCTGCTTATTTTTGTACCCGATTTATGGCGGGCTGACTTATCAGAGACATTCAAGTTTCGCTCATCAGTGGTTGTGCTGATCATGGCAGCCACGTTCATAGTTGGCACCTGGCAAGCTTGGCCACACCTTTCGCAAAGGACGAATTGAACAATGCCCTGGACTCGTGACCAAATGGCCGCCCGCGCGGCGAAGGAGCTTAAGGATGGTTATTACGTCAACCTAGGCATCGGCATCCCCACGCTTGTTGCAAACCATATCCCGGCGGGCGTCGAGGTGACGTTGCAATCTGAAAACGGGATGCTGGGCATTGGTCCCTTCCCCTTTGAAGGTGAGGAAGACGCGGACCTCATCAACGCGGGCAAACAGACGATCAGCGAGCTGCCTTCCTCTTCCTATTTCGATAGCGCCGCAAGCTTTGCGATGATCCGCGGCGGGCATATTGATCTCACCGTGCTCGGCGCGATGGAGGTTGCTGAAAACGGTGATATCGCCAATTGGATGATCCCGGGGAAAATGATCAAGGGTATGGGCGGCGCGATGGACCTCGTCGCGGGGGTCAAGCGAATCATTGTTCTGATGGAGCATTGTGCCAAAGATGGCACCCCAAAATTCATCCCCGAATGCACCTTGCCGCTGACCGGTAAGAATGTGGTCGATATGGTCATTACGGACCTTGCCGTTTTCGCGCGGGCGGATCATGCCTCTCCGTTCCGGTTGATCGAAATGGCACCCGGCGTGACGGCGGACGACGTTACCGCGAAAACAACAGCGCATTACGAGGGCTAAAATGACCTACACCCTCATCACCGCAAACCGGAACTATTCGAGCTGGAGTCTGCGCCCTTGGGTGTTGATGAAGGGGCTTGGCATCGCGTTCGAAGATCGGCTGGAGCCCTTTACGAAGCCAGACAATTATGAGGATTTTCGGGCGTTCTCGCCAACGGGACAAGTCCCCGTGCTGCTGCATGAGGGGCGAACAATTCATGACACGATGGGGATCACCCTCTACCTAGCAGACCGGCATGAGGGCGTGTGGCCTTCGGACCCTGATGCGCGCGCTTGGGCTATGTCTGCGGCGAGCGAAATGCACAGCGGCTTTTCCGCGCTCCGCAATGAGTGCACAATGAACGTCGGGGTTCGCGTGCAGCCAAAGCCGATGTCAGGCGCGCTCCTTGCCAACATCGTCCGCCTCCGCGCGCTTTGGGAAGACGGCCTAAAGCGCTTCGGTGGACCTTATCTCGCAGGAGGCGCGCTCAGCGCCGTTGATGCCTTTTTCGCGCCGGTTGCCTATCGCGTGCGGACTTACGACCTTGATGTTGGCAAGGCACAAGCGTGGGTTGATTTCATCATCGCCCACCCGTCGATGCAGCAATGGGAAGCCGCAGCACTGGACGAAACGTGGCGCGAAGTAGGCCATGAAGAAGACCTGCTTCGTTGCGGCGCGATCCTTGCCGATTATCGTCGCTAAAGGATTGGGCCCAAAGCGCGGTGACGAAAGCCGCTACTGAATTGTCGCGTTGAAAACGAGCGCGATGGTGCCGCCTGAAGCAAGGCTGGCCGTCACGAACGCAATGGTCCCGCCAGAAAAGGATGCACCAACAGGATCGCTTTCATCAGCACCCGCTGTATCATCGTCTTCGACCGTAGCCGCGGTGGCACAGGCAGTGCCCGAACGCAGGCTTCCCGGCGTATAAACAACGCCGGGCGGCAAGGGATCAGAACCAGAAACTAAGCTTGCGGGAAGCGGCCCGCCGTTGGCAATCAGAATGCAATATTGAATCTGTGCGCCCGGGATCATTTTTGGGTTGGTGACACCGTTTTGCGGATCGCTCAAAACACTACTCACTTTAGTGAGCGTCATTGCAGCCGTCTGCACGCTGAACGTTATTTCATCGATGTTCCAGAAATTTGCCTGCGTTTGCGCTGCTCCAGCCCCCGGGATTTGGGCCAAGCCGCCGCTTGTTGCAGCATCGCGACCGTAAACACGCAACACATAGCCAGCGCCGGTTGTTGCAGACAGGGGCACAGTTGGCGCTGGTTGTGCGGGCACGCTGTTGTTATTTGACCAGATTGCATCGCCAGCAACAGCATCGCCGTGCGTCCCATCATTGTAGAGAATGAAGGTCCCGCTTATTGAGGTGCCCGCGCTGTTGAAGAATTCGGCCGTGACGGGGTTCGTCGCGCCGGTGGGTGTCGCATCAACTTGCACCGTAATGGGCAGAACCTGCCCAGACACATAGGTCCCGCCGGTCGCTGGCGTTGTGATGTTAATGCCAAAGGCCTGCGGCGTTCCGAGCGTCGCTGTAACCACCGACCATTCAACATCATCCAAATGGTACCAAGACTGATCAGCCGTATCATTATAGCTTCGCGCCCGAAAGGTAATGGTCGTCCCCGCATAGGCCGCGAGCGACTGTGTGATCTGAATCCATTGCTCGCCGTGGCAAGGGATCGTCATGCCGAGCGTGTGCGTGTTGTTCAGCCCGCAATCAAACCCATTGTAATTGCGATAGCCCGGAGTTGTCGCGGTCACTTGGGCAGTGCCCGAGTTCGGCGAAAAGGGCTTGGTCGCATATGACCCGGCAGTCGCGCCCACCATTTCGACCAAAACAGTCCCGCCGCTATTTTGCAGATCGATCCGTGTCGTGTCAAAACCGGTCGAATCGAAGCCTTCAACGCGGTACCAAAAGGTGAGGTTGCCCGCATTGGTCGCCGGAACAACAATAGAGCGGGTAAAGGTAACGCCAGGATTGCCCCCGGTTTGTGTCGCAGTCGAATCGCGCCAGCCGTAAAGATAAGAGAAATCGCCAGTGTGCGGCGATCCGTCTGTGCTACGCGGGTTAACGCCATCAAGCGACGTTGGGTTCGCCGCGACGCTAGCGGTCTCAATGGGCCTCACTGCGGCGTCAAAATTTGCACTGCTCTTGGTTGGGGCATTCCAACCAAGGGGCGCTGCCGTCCCTGTTGCGCCGCGCTCAAAATTACCATTGATCGGTGTTTGCGGGTTCGCCGCCTTTGCGCCGTTTTGGGTGATGTCAAAATAGACATAGTACGTAACCGGGCCAGCGTCTTCGAGCAGAAAGCGAATTTCGCCACGCCCGTTCGCTGCCGCATCAGTTGCGCCACCATAAACGCGGTCGGTAAACTCCTGAATTGTAGAGAGGGCCCCCGTCGAGCGAACGACGCGCGGGCTGTTGACATCGAAGCTCCCCGTAACTCCCATTTGGGTTAGCAATGTGGTGAAATCAACGTCTGCCTTGATTGTCGAATTAACGCTTGACCCAGCAGGTATAATAATCGGCACCCGGTAGTGCCAATCGGGCGCAAGGCTAACAGCATTTTGATCATACCAGATTGGCGCAGACCGCAGATCAGCAAAAGCGGGCCCAAACATCCCAAAAATGCTCAAGAACAGGACGGCCAAAACAAAAAATGACCCTAGGCGCTTCAATTCAATATGCCCTTCACAGTGCGTTTTTGTTAAAAATCATTTCTTCAATACATCATCATATCAATATGAGAAGTTAACGAAAGTTAAAATGAATGCAATTGCTCTCTCCGCAAAAACCCGCGCGCAAGGTTGACAGAATCAGACACCTCCTCTAGCGGGCAGCTTTCCGCGCGAAGGGCCTCGCCTTTGGTGTGCGTTTTTTGTGCGGGATTAAGCCAGTTTTTGAAAAGAGTGATAGACCCATGTTCGCTGTCGTGCGCACTGGTGGCAAGCAGTATCGCGTTGCCCCCGGAGACAAGATCGTTGTTGAAAAGCTTGCAGGTGATGCAGGCGACAAGGTAACGCTGGATGACGTTTTGTTCGCCAGCGAAGGGGCCGCAAAAGGCCTAACCGTGTCGGCTGAAATTATCGCGCAGGCGAAGGCCGATAAGGTCATCATTTTTAAGAAGCGCAGGCGGCATAATTACCGCCGTAAAAATGGCCACCGGCAGCAACACACGATCCTTAAGATCACGGCTGTTGGTTCTGAAAAGGCCGCAGCACCTGCAAAGAAGGCCGCTGCGCCTAAGGCTGAAGCGGCCCCAGCAAGCGACGCTTCAAACCTCTCGCTGATTTCGGGTGTTGGCCCAGCCATTGAAAAGAAGCTGCGTGCGGCGGGCATTGATAGCTGGAACGATATTGCCGCTTGGGATGATGCAGCCCTTGAGAAATGGGACACTGATCTCAAGCTGGGTGGCCGCGCCACCAAGGAAGAGTGGGTCGATCAGGCCAAGGAATTGCTCGCTGGCAAGCCGCCGCGTGCTAAAATCGACCAGGCTGAAAAAGCCTCGGGCAAAGACAAGTAAGGATACCGGACCATGGCACATAAAAAAGCTGGCGGTTCATCGCGCAACGGTCGCGATTCAGCAGGACGTCGTCTCGGCGTGAAAAAATTTGGTGGTGAGTCCGTTATTGGCGGCAACATTCTCGTGCGTCAGCGCGGCACACCGACTTGGCCCGGCGTTAATGTTGGCATGGGCAAAGATCATACGCTTTTTGCAACGTGTGACGGTCGCGTGCGATTCCACACTGGCAAGCTTGGCCGCAAATACGTGTCGGTAGACGCGATGGCACAAGCCGCCGAATAATCGGGCGATCCATAGCGGGCCGCCCACTGGGGTGGCCTCTGGGTCTTCATTTGAAGACCATCGAGGGAGACGGGACCACCCCCAGATAGGGGTGTTTCGGCTCCCTTTTCATTTCTCCCTCGCTAAAGCAACCGGTCCGTTCCGCAGCACATGCTGTCGTTTCGGGCTCAACGCAGTCACTCGTTTGTCACATGGATGGGGCAGAGAGGGGCTGCGACACGAAGGAGATTGATCATGTTCGCAAGAACCGAGCGGCTTTTGTTGAGGCCAGGCTGGAGCGACGATGCGCCAGCGCTCACGCACGCCATCGCCAATGAAAAGATCGCGCGCAATCTGGCGTCTCTCCCCTGGCCCTACCAGCAGGGAGATGCCGAAGCCTATTTGGGCACCGCCTTTGGCCCTACCCATTGCGCGTTTTTGATCACGCTGCGACGCGACCCTGCAGGAACCGAGATTATCGGTGGCATAGGATTGCACGCGGCACCCGACGCCCCTGATGGCCCACCTGAAATTGGCTATTGGATAGCTGAAGCTCATTGGGGCAAGGGTTATGCGACGGAAGCCGCACGTGCGGTGATCCACATCGCACGCGACGCGCTTAAATTGCCGCGCCTCAAGTCGGGCTATTTTGTCGATAATCCGGCGTCTGGTCGCGTGCTTCGGAAACTGGGCTTCAAGCCAATCGGCAAAGTTGTCGCGCGACGGAGCAACGGGCGCGGCTATGATGTCCCGTGTGAGCTTGTGTCGCTCGACTTTAGCGAAGCCGATCCATCGGCGCTGCCCCGAACCCGAATGCCACAGATGCAAATGATGCAAATGGCCGCCTAACGCGTGCGCTCATTCGCCCCCTCTCAAGGGCGCACGCGCGCGAAAACGAGCAAACTCCCTTGCTCGTTTTCCACTTCGTCGATCCGCGAAAAGCCGATCTTTTCGGCAACGCGGATCGACGGAGCATTCTCTAGATCAATGATACAGCGCAGTTCGCCGCGTAGCTGGCCGTCAGCCCATTGGCAGGCCGCTTCCATGGCTTCGGTGGCAATCCCCTGACCCCAGGCCGCCGGCGCAAGCGCCCATCCCATCTCAACAAAGCCATCTAATTGGGGCATGCCACGCTCCATTTGCGAAGGGCCACCGATACCGAGATAGGCATCGGTCTCGCGGTCCGCGAAAGTCCAATAGCCATAGCCAAGCACGGGCCACATACCCGCCGCTTGGAGAAATTTGCCCCAGCTTGTTATCCTGTCACGCGGGGCACCGCCTATAAACCGCGTTGTGCGCGGATCAGACCATGCAGCAGCATAGGCGTCAAAATCTCGCGCTGCGAGGGGCCGCAAGCGCAGGCGTTTTGTTTCGAGTGTCGGGGCGCGCATCGCCCACTCTTATCAAGCAGCGAGGGGTGCCGGCAAGCGTGCCGCAGCATATTCACTATCGACCGTTCCGATGAGCGCGCGGTCATCGTGATTCCAAGGGTGAAATCCGGGGAGATAAAAGCTGAGCAATGGTCCTATGAGGTTGCGCAAGATCCCCGGACGTCCGACGAGAAGCCAAAGCAGCCCCTTATGGGCCTGCCACCCGGTGATACCATCTTGCCGCAGCAGTTCGAGCGCACCCTGGTAGCGATGCGTCCAAAAATTGAGCGTGATGAGCGTCATCATGAGACTTTTGACGCGCCAGCGCTTGAAGCGAGACCAATCGCGCGTGGCGTGGAGCCACGTATCATAAGCAACACCTTTGTGCTCGATCTCCTCAATCGCGTGCCAGCGCCACATATTGCGGAGCTCGGGGTCTGCGCCAGCAAAGGGATCAACTTTGCTCGTGAGCATTTGCTGCGCCATAATAGCGGTATAATGCTCAAGAGCCATTGTACCGCACAGATTGATCACAGCCGGACGCTCTTTGATTATTGCCAAAATCTCGTCAACGCGCTGATCAAGCTTTGTCGTGTCATACCCCGCTTCAGTAACCCGGTTGTTAAACGAAACATGCTCGCGGCTGTGCATGACCTCTTGGCTGATGAAGGCCTTGATCTCGTGCGCGAGTTTTTCTGGCGCACCGTCGCGGCATGCTTTTACCGATTCAACGAAATAGGCTTCACCCTTTGGGAAGGTAACGGATAAGGAGTTGTAAAAAGCCGTTGCAAAGGGATCGCCAGCAAGCCACCACCGACCTTGCTTCAAACCGCGACCAAATCTGCGGTCTCGTGGCGTGATGGTGAGATCGAGCGGTGTCTTAAACGTGGCAGAGGTCATGGTGGCAATCTCCATTTATAGACTCAGACTTAAGGACTACTTACACTAATGTCAATAACTGGAAAACGCCTCTCGCCCGAAGAAAGCCGCCGCGCTGCGCTTGAAGCTGCCCGCGTGCTTTTGATTGAGGCGGGTCCGCAAGCGGTCACCCTTAAGGCGGTCGGCGCGCGTATTGGGCGCACCCACGCCAATCTTCTCCATCATTTTGGGTCGGCAGCAGAACTTCAAAAAGCGCTGGCAGGCTATCTGGCCGGGCAGGTTTGCGGCGCTATCGCTGATGTCATCCTCGAAAATAAGGAAGGACCGCCCGAGGCAGAGCGTGTCGTCGATATGGTTTTTGACGCCTTTGATGCGCAAGGCGCTGGTCACCTTGCAACATGGATGATCCTTTCAGGCAATGAAGGGGCGCTGCAACCGATTGTCGACGCCATTCATGAGCTGATCGACGAAATTGGGGAAGGCCATGAAGATCTCCAAATGCACGAAGATACTTTGACGCTCGTTCTGATGGCCATGGGCGACGCCCTCGTGGGTGATGCCATGGCACAAGCGCTCGGCCTGCCGCGCAGTGCCGCCCGCGCTATTGCCGTGAAACAAATGTCCCAATCACCACGACTTGCAGCAAGGCTAGGGCTCGCGTAGCCCGCGCGCATCGCCCTAAAGCCAACGATGCTTCCATCACAGGCCGATAGGCTCTAAGGGGCAGCGATGCATTTTCTCGATCAGGCAAAAATCTACATCCGCTCCGGCGCTGGCGGCCCCGGGGCGGTTTCATTTCGCCGTGAGAAATATATTGAATATGGTGGCCCTGACGGCGGCAACGGCGGCAAGGGCGGCGACATCATCATCGAAGCGATACCCGGCCTCAATACGCTGATCGACTTTCGCTACACACAGCATTTCAAAGCGCCGCGCGGTAATCACGGATCGGGCAGCAATCGCACTGGCGCGGGCGGCGAAGACCTCATCATCAAGGTTCCTGTAGGCACCCAAATCATTTCAGACGATTATGAAACAGTGCTCGCTGATTTGACGGTTGAAGGACAGCGCATCACCTTTATCGAAGGCGGCATGGGTGGGCGCGGCAACGCAAGCTACAAAACCTCTACAAATCGTGCGCCCCGCCAACATCAGCCCGGGATTAATGGCGAAGAAATGTGGGTCTGGCTGCGGCTCAAACTTTTGGCAGACGCGGGTCTCGTCGGCCTGCCCAATGCTGGAAAATCAACCTTCATCAATGCCGTGAGCAATGCCAAGGCCAAAGTCGGTGCCTATCCCTTTACCACGACGCGTCCGCAGCTGGGCGTCGTGACCTATTATGACAGCGAATTTGTTGTCGCAGACATTCCGGGCCTCATCGAAGGCGCTGCCGACGGGGCGGGGATTGGCGACCGCTTTCTCGGGCATATCGAGCGCTGCCGCGTGTTGCTCCATCTCGTTGACGCAAGCGGCGAGGATCCTGTTTCAGCCTATAAGATTGTGCGACAGGAGCTCGAAAATTACGGCGCAGGCCTGACCGACAAAATTGAAATTGTCGGCCTCAACAAGGTTGATGCCATCGACCCGGCCGACGCCAAAAAACTGGCGACGAAGCTCAAGCGCGTCAGTAAAACCGAGGTCATGCAGCTTTCGGGCGCGAGCGGCCAAGGGATTGCAGACGTCGTCGAGCGGCTGGCAGCAGCGGTCGGGGCCAAACCAAAAGCCGACGAGACCCTTTCCAAGGAAAGCCAATGGTCGCCCGTCTGAGCCCGGCAACGCACCACCGGCTGATTGTGAAAGTCGGCTCTTCGCTACTGATCGATGCGCAAGGCGACGTCAGGCGTCATTGGCTGGCCACGCTCGTCGCCGATATTGCCGCAAGGCGGGCGGGCGGGCAGCAGATTTTGATCGTCTCCTCAGGTGCTATCGCGTTGGGCGCACGCCGATTAGGCCTTGAAAAGGGGGGGCGTGCAAGCCTTGAAGATGCGCAAGCCGCCGCCGCCACCGGGCAGATCGCGCTCTCGCAATGTTGGGCCGAGCTTCTAGGCGAAAAAGCGATGACGGCAGCGCAAATCCTCGTGACGCTCGATGATCTCGAAGATCGCCGCCGCTACCTCAATGCCTCAGCAACGCTCCAGCGGCTGATTGGCCTAGGCGTCGTTCCTGTCATCAATGAAAATGACTCAGTGGCAACCGAGGAAATACGGTTTGGTGACAATGATCGGCTCGCGGCGCGCATTGCGCAAGCCGCAGGCGCGTCGGGTGTTGTTTTGCTCTCTGACGTTGACGGCCTTTATACTGCGGATCCAAGCCTTGACCCGCAGGCGACACGTCTCGCGCAGGTTGATCGGATCGACAAACGCATTCTAGCGATGGCGGGCAGCGGCACATCTTCGGGCATGGGGTCGGGCGGCATGGCTTCGAAGATTGAAGCCGCGCGGATCGCAACGGCGGCAGGCGTCGATCTCATGATCGTATCGGGCCAGCATGATAACCCCCTTTCGCGCCTGGAGACCGAAAACTGCGGTACAATTTTTCAAGCAGATAAGGCCCAAACGGCGCGCAAAGCTTGGCTCGCAGGGCGGCTCACGGTTAAAGGCAGCGCGACAATTGACGCGGGGGCTGTCGCAGCGCTGCGCAGTGGGAGCAGCCTCCTCGCTGCAGGCGTAAAGCAGGTTGACGGAAAATTTGTGCGCGGCGACGTGATCAACATTCAATCGACCGAGGGTGAGGTCATTGGGCGCGGCTTGGCGGAATATGATGCGCTTGACGCCGCGCGGATTTGCGGTCTTCGCTCAGAAAAGCTCGCCGCAGTCCTCAGATACGCGCCCCGCGCAGCCTTTATCCACCGCGATCATATGGTTTTGTTGTGACGGTAGCGGTGTTGGCCATCACGGGTGGAACGGGCTTTGTTGGCGCTGAGCTCATCGACGTAGCCCTCGCGGCAGGGTGGAGCGTGCGTGCGCTCGCGCGGTCGCCGCAGGCTGCAAAACCTGGCGTCACTTGGGTTCCGGGCGCGCTTGACCGTCCCGACAGTCTTTACGCCCTCGCGCAAGGCGCTGATGCCATCATCCATGTGGCTGGCGTCGTCAACGCACCCGATCGCGCAGCCTTTGAAGCCGGGAACGCGGCGGGCACGCTCGCCATGATTGAAGCCGCCAAAGCCGCGCGCGTCCAACGTTTTGTCCACGTCTCGTCGCTCGCGGCACGGGAACCAAGCCTTTCCAACTATGGCTGGTCAAAGGCGCGCGCCGAGGCCATTGTGCAAGCCAGCGGGCTTGACTGGACGATTATCCGCCCGCCCACCATTTATGGGCCCGGCGATAGAGACTTGCTTGATCTGTTTCGTTTCGCACGCTTCGGTATCGTCCCTATTCCTCCGCGCGGGCGGCAATCGATCATCGCTGTCAATGATCTGGCACGGTTGCTACTTGCCGTTATTCCTGCCGATGAAACCTATGGCGCGCTTTATGAAGCCGATGACGGCGTCGCGACGGGCTGGGGCCATGATAATTTTGCCAAGGCAATCGGCTGGGCCGTTGGAGGCCGTGTTTTGCCTTTGCATTTGCCGCGTCCACTTTTGACGCTGGCGAGTAAAATTGATCGGCTCTTGCGCCGAAAAAGGGCTAAGTTAACCGCCGATAGGGTCAGCTATATGTGCCACCCCGATTGGGTTATCGACCCGCGCCTTCGCCCGCCCCCGAGCCTGTGGATGCCTGAGACGCATACGCGCTCTGGAATGAAGATCACCGCAAACGCGTACCGCAGGGCGGGGCTGATTTAGCGCCAGCGCCAATCGGCGTGCCCCGCTCTTGCCGCATTCGATTGGAATAGGCAGAAAAGCCAAGTAAGGGATGAGAATGACAGACCGCAACGCCGCCTTTGAAACGATCAAAGCTCAAATTGAGCCCTTTAACAAAAAGGGCGTACCGATTACCGAGGCGGTAACCTTTCAGGGTGACCTTGAATGGGATAGCCTGACCGTCATGGATTTTGTGGCTTCAATCGAAGATGAGTTTGACATCATCATCACGATGAACATGCAGGCTGAAATCGAATCCGTCGGCCAGCTGGTCGAAGCGGTGCAAAAGTTGCGTGCCGCATGACTGATTTGTTTTCAAAATTCGATCCGCTCATCGCGCAGCGCGAAGGCTTGCTTGCAACGGGCGTGCGCGATCCGTTCAGCTTGGTCATGGAAGCGGTCAAATCCCCCACCGTTGCCGTCTGTAATGGCAAAGAGACCATATTGCTCGGCACATATAATTATATGGGCATGACGTTTGATCCCGATGTCCTCGCTGCGGGCAAGGATGCGCTCGACCGTTTTGGCGCAGGCACAACGGGAAGCCGCGTTCTGAACGGCACCTATCAAGGCCATAAGGACTGCGAAGACGCGCTCAAAGAATTTTACGCCATGGATCATGCCATGGTCTTTTCAACTGGCTATCAAGCCAATCTCGGGATCATCAGCACCATCGCGGGCAAGGGTGACTATGTCATTCTCGATATTGATAGCCACGCCTCAATTTATGATGGCTGCGCGTTGGGCAATGCAGAGATTGTCGCCTTTCGTCACAATGATGTCGAAGCACTTGAAAAGCGCTTGAAGCGTCTCCCGCCAGACGCCGGAAAGCTTGTCGTGCTCGAAGGCGTCTACTCGATGCTCGGCGATGTCGCGCCGCTTAAGGAAATGATCCGCGTTTCTAAAGAGGCTGGCGCGATGGTGCTCGTTGATGAAGCGCATTCGATGGGATTCATCGGCCCCAATGGGCGCGGCGTCGCCGAAGAGCAGGGCGTGCTCGATGATGTCGATTTTGTCATTGGTACCTTCTCAAAAAGCGTCGGAACAGTCGGCGGGTTTTGTGTTTCAAATCACCCTAAGTTTGAAATCATGCGCTTGGTGTGTCGTCCCTATGTGTTTACCGCTTCGCTCCCGCCGAGCGTCGTGGCCACAGCGGCGACCTCAATCCGCAAACTCATGCACGGCGGCAACAAGCGCGCGCATCTGTGGGAAAATTCAAAAACGCTGCACAAGGGCCTGACGGCACTTGGCTTCACGCTCGGCACCGAGACACCGCAATCAGCGATCATCGCCGTCATCATGCCAGATCTTGAAAAGGGCGCGATGATGTGGGAAGCGCTGCTCGATAACGGGCTGTATGTGAACCTCGCCCGCCCACCCGCGACGCCAGCGAACATGACGCTGCTGCGCTGCTCGCTCTGCGCTGAACACACAAGTGAACAAGTCGCTGATATTTTAGATCGCTTTGCACGCGCAGGCCGCGCGGTCGGCATCATTGGCGGATGATTGTCTGGCCGTGATCTTCGTCGTCGATGATGATCCGCGCATCCTCCGCCTCACGAGCGAGGCGCTGATCGCAGAGGGCCACAGCGTCACGGCCTTTTCCGATGGCAGCGCAGCCCTCGCCGCGCTCAAAGACGGCACGCCCCCTCACGTTCTCATTACCGATGTATTGATGCCCGTGATGAGCGGCCCTACCCTCGCCCGCGCCGCGCACGCGGCCCTGCCCGCGCTCCGCATCCTCTTCATGAGTGGCGATATTGGTGAGACGCCGCACGCTGATTTTGGTGGCTGGGAAGTTCTGCCCAAGCCCTTCACAAGCGCCGCGTTGTGCGCCGCCCTAGCAAGGGTCCTCGCGCGCTAAGGCCGAAGCGGCTTGAACGACCCATGTGAGTTGGCGGATCGTTTGGGTGCAAATGAAAAGGGGAGCCAAAAGCCCCCCTTCCCCAAACCAATATCACTGACACGCATCAGCCAATCGGCGGCACCGACGTTGGCGGCGCATCAACGTCGGTTTCATGCACCTCGACATGGCCGCGCCCAACATGGCTAGCGCCCCGGCTATAGAGGAAATACACCACCAAGCCGACGGCAGCCCAACCAACGAACAACAGCTTTGTGTACCCCGAAAGACTGTAAAACAGATAGACGCAGCCAATGATTGAGACCGGCGCAACCACATTCACGAGCGGCGTGCGGAAAGGGCGGACCCTGTTTGCATCTGTCCGGCGCAATACCATCACGGCAATCGAAACCATCGCAAAGGCAAAGAGCGTGCCTGCATTGGAAATATCCGCCAAGGCACCAACGGGGAAGAACGCCGCGAAAAAGGCCACAAAAATGCCGGTAATAATTGTGATGACATGCGGCGTGTGAAAGCGCGGATGGATCGATGAAAGCTTCTCAGGCAACAACCCATCGCGGCTCATCACGAAGAAGATGCGGGTTTGGCCGTACATCATCATGAGGATAACCGAGGGCAAGGCGATACCGGCAGCAAGACCGATGAGATTGCCAACCTGGCTCCAGCCGATGCTCCGCAAGGTCCAAGCCAAGGCTTCTTTAGAACAGACGACGGCGTTATTGGCGATACCGTTACACGCCGCGGTGAGTGCCGAAGATCCAGGGTCA
Source organism: Pseudomonadota bacterium (assembly GCA_041179365.1). Lineage (GTDB taxonomy): Bacteria > Pseudomonadota > Alphaproteobacteria > Sphingomonadales > Sphingomonadaceae > Aquisediminimonas. The sequence goes on along the minus strand of JBEGTP010000094.1, from coordinate 1,950 downwards.
AGGCCGACGCCGTTTGCATCCATCATCGGCTGAGCACCAACCGAACCGATCACGCCAGCCGCGACCAAAAGATAGAAGACGGTGCAGATAGCAAGCGAACCCAGCAGGCCAATGGGCATGTTGCGCTGGGGGTTTTTCGTTTCTTCAGCGGCTGTAGACACCGCATCAAAGCCCACATAGGCAAAGAAAATAGACGCCGCTGCTGCTGAAATACCGCCAAAGCCAAGCGGCGCAAAAGGTTCAAAATTTGTTGATTTCATGACGGGAACAGCCAGCGCGATAAACACAGTGAGTGCAAACACCTTGACCGCCACGAGGACAGAATTCACACGCGCGCTTTCAGTCGTTCCGATCACCAGCAGCCATGTGACAAGCAAGGCGATGATCATAGCGGGCAGGTTAATTATCCCACCGCCAGAGGGCCCCGAGGTTAAAGCTTCTGGGATGTGGATGCCCGCGAAATTCTTCAGCAGACCAACGAAATAGCCCGACCATCCGACCGACACCGCCCCTGCGGCGATCGCATATTCGAGCACGAGCGCCCAGCCCACCATCCACGCGAGCATTTCGCCCATGACGGCGTAGGTGTAAGTATAGGCCGATCCTGAAACTGGGACCATTGACGCGAGTTCGGCGTAGCAAAGCGCCGCCACGGCGCAAACCACGCCCGCGATGATAAAGCTTACCATCATGCCTGGCCCCGCCTTTTGCGCGGCCTCAGCGGTCAGAACGAAAATGCCTGTGCCGATGACGGCACCAATGCCCAGCATTGTCAGTTGGAACGCCCCGAGCGAACGGGTGAGCGATTTCTTCTCAGCCGTCGCCAAAATGGCGTCTAGCGATTTAACGCGATCAAAAATCATGAATACACTCCCCAGGTCTCGAATTTTGCACAGTCTGCCATTGCGGCCAAATCTTTTATCTTAAGGATGAACCTAGCCCGAAATCCTGAACACGCAACCGTTTATCGGCGCGAAGACGCGGGCTCAGGCAGGAAAGGATTGGAAATGAGGCGGCTGTGCGACTCGCACGACCGACCATTTGCATAAAGTGCCACATGAGCGTTACGCTGTCAAGCAATAATAGCCAAATAGGAAATTATTGGCTTGAATTGGCGCGCGGGAGCATGGCGCCCATCTGCATTCCGCCAAAAAGATGGATATGGAGATGCGGCACCTCTTGGTGTCCATGCCCGCCGGTATTGGCGAGCAGGCGATACCCCGGCGCGACAAGACCGAGGTCTCGCGCCACAGTGCCAACGGCGCGAACAAACCCTGCAATTTCTGCCTCGCTCGCCTTAGCGGAGAAATCATCCCAGCTGACAAACGCGCCCTTCGGGATCACGAGAATATGGACAGGGGCTTGTGGATTGATATCATGAAAGGCGAGTGCCCAAGCGTCTTCATAAACGGTTTTATTGGGAATTTCGCCGCGCAGGATTTTTGCGAAGATGTTTTGATTGTCATAAGGCAGGGTCGCATCGATCGGCATGGGTGCTCCTCCAGCTAAGTTTCTGTCTGACGCGCGGCCTTTTCAGCGAGACCCGAGACGCCCTCTCGGCGCTCAAGCTCTGCCATCACTGCATCAAGACTGACCCCGCCCTCTGCCAAAACGACGAGGAGATGAAACAGCAAGTCTGCGGCTTCGCCCGTGAGTTTATCGGGGTCGCCGCCCAAAGCCGCAATCACGGTTTCGGTCGCTTCTTCTCCGAGTTTCTGGACAATTTTTTCGCGACCCTGCGCAAAAAGCTTTGCCACATAGGAAAGCGCCGGGTCATTGCCCCGGCGCTCCCTGATTGTTGCTTCTAAATGTTTGAGCGTATCAGCCATGGCCGCGCTTGTGGCGCGGCGCTGGCTATGTCGTCAAGCCTGATCGTCGATTTCAGCTTCACGGCGGCGCTTGTTGGTAGCGCGGCGACCAAAGGCGAGGCCCGTGATGCCGAGAAGGAAG
>JBEGTP010000093.1:0-4444 GCA_041179365.1 Pseudomonadota bacterium | reverse complement strand
CACTGCCGCGCGGATTGTTTCCACTGGCCCGAACTCGGGAAGGACGCCCGATGCCAGTGAGATGCGGTTCACGCCTGCTGTCCTTGCAAGGCGGCCAAACGCCGATTGGCAAAATCCATGGGGTTGGCGGGATCGCTCACCTCCAATATCTCAATCACATTGCCGTCAGGATCGCGGCCGTAAGTGCCAGTGACGGGCAGTTCCGATTTGATCGGTGCGCAGTGAAGCCGCAGCCCCAGCGCCTCCAGCCGCGCACATTCCGCCACGGCATCATCGACCGCGATGCAGATATGGGTGATGCCGTGATCAATCACGGGGCGGTTTTGATCCTGAGGTGCGGGCACGGGCGCGGAGAATTCAAAGAATTCTAGAAAACTGTTGCCTGTGCGCAGCATCGCCACGCGCGCGGCGGTTCCCTTCACCGCCATCATGTCGTCATAAGCATCAATGCCCGGTTGCCATTCAAATTCAAACACACGTTCAAACCCGAACAGGTCGCAGTAGAAATTCGTCAGCCGATCAAGATCAGGCGTGGAAAAGGCGACATGGTGGAAACCGAGGATCGCCACAGCTTAGAGCGTCGGCTTCGGCAGGTCTGCATCATCCTGCAAATACCAATTGAGCCATTCGTGAAAATACTGGTTGCCGCGTTCGTTGCGGCCAAAGACGAGATTCTCGTGCGCGCCTGCTTCCAGTCCCTTTTGAATGTCGAGGCCTATCAGATAATCTTCATTATACGTCACATCGCGCAGGAAGTTTATCATCCCTTCAACCGCTGCTAAATCTTCGGCATCCTTGGCGGGTTCCTTGCGGGCATAGAGCAGGACAGTGCGGTTCTTATCGGGCGTTGGCCCGGGGAAGAGTTGCGCGATCTGCGCGAGCTCTGGCGCGAGGAACGCCGAGACATTGGGAAAGAGAATGCGGACAAAATCAAAGCCGTTGTTTTCTTGGGTTCCCCAGTCTTCGCGCGGCACACTGCGTATCTCGCCAATCGCGCGGTGCGGGAAGCCGATACGCATGTTGGGGCCGAAGGCCTCATAATGCATGACGTTTGACGGCGTGCGCGGGTGGATCGTTTCCGGGTGAAGCTGGGCGAAGTGATAGCCTTCCAAATAGCCATCAAAGGCAATTTTCCAATTTGCGCCTTCGATCACGCGCGATCCGAAAAAGGTCCAGTCCTTCAGGCCAGCGGCCTCAAAATCTAACAGATAGTCTCCGTAATAGGCATCCAAATCCAATGGCGCATCCGGCGTTAGGCACACAAAGATCATCCCGGCGCGCTCCTCGCACGGCAGTTCCTTCAGGCCCTTGGTTGATTTATCAATGGCGCCAAATTTCTGCGGGTCTGCCACGCCGATCAGCTTGCCATCGGGTCCGTACGTCCAGCCGTGATAGATGCAAGTGAAGCGCGCGCAATTGCCGTGGCCTTCCTTGGCAACTGGCGCGCCGCGGTGAGAACAGACATTGAGGAATGCATGGACCTTCCCTTCCTTATCGCGGTTGATCAGGATCGGCAGGCCCACTGCGTCCATCGCCTTATAATCGCCTGGCTTTGGCATTTCGCAGGTGAGGGCCAGCATCAGCGGCACGCGCTTAAAGATTAGCTCCATCTCCGCGCCCCATTGATCAGGATCGGTGTATGAGCGGGTCGGCACCGTCATACTCTTTTCGGTCATGAAGGTTTTGCCGTTTTCGACATAGTCGAGCATCGTTTCAGCAACGGTGCCGATAATTTCGCGGTTCATGTGTGGATCCTCGCCATCTGGTTTCTCGCATTGGAGCAAAGCCAGAGGCTTACGACAAGCTGCGAATGGTAACAGGTTCGCGGGCGCGCGATGCCTGTTCGCGACTGCACCCTAAGACATTGGGGAGTGGCAACCGATCCCGTTTGAAGAATAGGGCGATGAGGATCACCAGACGCGCCAGCAAGGCCGCATGACAAGGGATAGCGATGATGACGGCAGACGGAAAATGGGATCTAGAGGCCGATGTTGTCGTGCTGGGCTCTGGTGGCGCGGCGATGATGGCGGCGATTGCGGCGCATGATTTCGGCGCGAAGGATGTGGTCATCCTCGAAAAAAGCGGCATGGTCGGCGGCACCACTGCCATGTCCGGCGGAATGCTATGGATTCCGGGAAATCACCATCAGATCGCAGCGGGTATCACGGAGTCTGATGATGATATCGTGGCCTATCTCGACGCGCTTGCGCCGGGCCAGCTTGATCCCGATACATTAGGCGCGTTCATGGAGCGTGGGCCGGAGATGCTGCGCTATCTGGAAGACAAGACCCCCGTCCGCTTCCACGCTTATGCCGACTTCCCTGATTATCAGCCCTATATGCCCGGTGCCAAACCCGATGGCGGGCGCTCGCTAGATAATGAGGCCTTTTCCTTCGAACGGCTTGGCAAATGGGCGTCACGAGTGAACCCCAGCAAGATGGCCTATCCGCTTCGTGGCAGCCTGATGGAGGCAGTGGGCGGGACACTCGATGAAGCCACGCTCGCCGAACGCGAAAAGGGCGACTACCGGGGATTGGGCCAAGCGCTGGCCGGGGCGTTGTTCAAAGCTGTACTCGATCGCGACATCCCGGTTGAATTCGAGAAGCGCGCCCGCAAACTGATCAAGGACGGTGACACGGTGACCGGCGTCATCGCCGAGAATGCCAATGGCAAGAATTTTCGCGTGCGCGCCCGTCGCGGCGTGGTGATCGCCACCGGTGGATTTGAATGGAATGAGCAACTGGTCAAAACTTTCCTTCGCGGCCCCCTCACTGGTCCAGTCAGCGTGCCAGAGAATGAAGGCGACGGCTTACTAATGGCAATCGAGGCGGGTGCGCAGCTGGGCAACATGCAAAACGCCTTCTGGATGCAGAGCGCGCTGGAATTCAAGCCGCAGCACCGCAATGCCAAACCCAATTTTATGCTGGGTTCGGATGAGCGCGCCCGTCCGGGCGCCATCCTTGTCAACCGTGCGGGCAAACGCTTTGTCAACGAAGCGGCCAACTACAACGCGGTGGGCAAACAAGTGGTTGCCTTTGACGCGGGGACCCATTCATACGCCAACCTGCCCTACTGGTTGATCATCGATCAACGCTACAAGGACAAATATCCGACCTTCACCTCTCCGCCAGGATCTCCCATCCCCTCCTATATGATGCAGGCCGAAACGCTGGAGCAGATCGCGGAAATGGCAGGGATCGACGCCGCTGGACTGGTCGCCACCGTCGCGCGGTTCAATGACATGGTCCGCGGCGGCCACGACGACGACTTCAATCGCGGCGATAATAGCTATGACAATTTCTACATGTGGGGCGATCCCGCCTTCGAAGCCCCATACCGCACGCTGGGCGTGATCGATCAGGGACCCTATTATGCGGTCAAAATGGAATCAGGCGCGCTAGGCACTGCCGGTGGGCCTAGAGTGAATGGCGATGCGCAGGTGCTCGATTGGAACGGCCGCCCAATCCAGGGGCTTTATGCCGCTGGGAATGCCACAGCCGCCGTGCTCGGAGAGGCTTATGGCGGTGCCGGCGGCACACTGGGGCCGGGTATGACATTCGGTTATATTGCTGGCCACCACTTGGGCACCCATCGATGATATGGAGATTCCGCTCGCGGCTGCACGCGGCAATGAGGCTTACGTGATGGCAAAATCTCCTTCGCATTTGACGCGCTACACCGATGGTTTTTGGCGCGGGCAGACGTTGGCCGATATGGCCGATGCGCTGGTGGCGGCGGATGCCGACGCGCCGATGTTCCATGCTGGTGAGAGTATGTTCACGCGGGGGCAGATTGCTGAGGATGCACAAGCCTTATCCGCAGCCATGGCAGGGCTGGGATTGAAACCCGGTGATGTCATCAGTTTCCTGACGCCCAATTGGGTGGAGGCAGCGGTGATTAACTTGGCCGCTGCAATGTCTGGCTTGATCGTCAATCCTATTGTCCACATCTACCGTGATGCCGAAGTCGCCATGATGCTGAGCGATTGCGGGGCAAAGATGTTTTTCATCGCGGATAGTTTTCGAGGGTATAGCTATGCCGATTTGGCGGAACGGTTGCGCCCTAATCTGCCCGATCTGGCGCACATCGTGCTGGTGCGCGGCGAGCGGGCCGGAATGCTTTGCTTTGACGCGCTGATCGAAAGCGCACGCGGCACGGCATTTGCGCGGCCCACGGTCGACCCGTCGTCGGTGAAGCTTCTGCTCTATACATCGGGCACCACGGGGAGGCCCAAGGCGGTGCTCCATAGCCATAACAGCCTGACCCGTGCGGTGGAGTGCTGCGTGAATCATTGGGGTATTGATCCCGGGGAAGCAATCATCATGCCTTCCCCCGTCACGCACGTGAGCGGCTATTCAAACGGGCTGGAACTGCCCTTTATCGCGGGTACGCAAACGGTGCTTATGGAGAGCTGGAACGCGGACGTGGCGCTAGAGCTTATTGA
>JBEGTP010000092.1:0-10188 GCA_041179365.1 Pseudomonadota bacterium | reverse complement strand
TCGGTGCTTTATGCACTCTCGGGGAATCGGGCGTATCACCATGTTTGCGGCGGAACATACACGCCTTGGCAGATCACAGATTTTTTGATGGTCAATGATTTGTTTCCGCGTTCTGTTGCCTATTGTGTCCAGCAGATGGAGGGGCATCTCATACGGCTCGCCCAGTCGCACGGCGGCCGCGTCGCCTGCCATGACACGGTGAAAGAACTCAGCAATCATTTGTCGACAAGTGGGGGCGGGAAGATCTTTGAATCAGGGCTCCATGAGTCAGTGGAATTTTGTGAAACGCTGATCAACCGCCTCGCGCAAGAAATTGCCACAGCGTATCATTTTTAGGGAATTGCATGGACCTTGTTGTTCGCCATACGACCTCGTATCTCTACCATGCAGCGGCCAGCAGGATATCGCTGTTGCTCAGGCTCTTTCCAACGCAATTTGATGGACAATCGGTGCATGATTGGACTGTCACTTTAAACGGGAAGCGGATTGAACACGGCCCCGCGAACAGTTTCGGTGACGATGAAGCCCATGCGCAAGTCGAACTGGTGGGGCGGGAACTCGTTATCGAGGCCGCTGGTGTTGTGCGCACTCAAGATCGCAATGGATCCGTCAAGGGGTTGAAACGGGAGGTGCCGCGCAGCGTGTTTAGGCGAATGACGCCGCTTACGACCCTTGACGATGGCATTCGGGGTATTGCCGAACAAGCAGTGGGGGGCGATACGCTGTCGCGGCTCCATGACCTTTCGCGCGGCATTCGCCAGCGCGTTGCCTATCAGGCGGGCGTTACGGGCGCACAGACCAGCGCTGCGGCTGCGCTCGCTCTGGGGCAGGGCGTTTGCCAAGACCATGCCCATATTTTTGTCAGCGCGGCGCGCTCGCTTGGCATCCCGGCGCGCTATGTTGCCGGTTATTATCTTGCGGATAGCGCGGAAAATGCCGTGCATGAAACGCATGCTTGGGCTGAAGCCTATGTAAACGACCTCGGCTGGATCGGCTTTGACATTACAAATGGGGTCTGCACGACAGATCATTACATCCGTCTGTGTGCCGGGCTCGATGCGCATGATGCGGCACCCGTGCGCGGCGCGGTGTTTGGCGGACAGGAAATAGCAATTGACGCCGATGTCCTGATCAGCGAGGCCGATGCGGAAACGCAGCAGCGGCTGCCGCAACAGCAATAACAAGGACTAACCGAGGCAATGACCTATTGTGTAGCCGTCAAGATTTCAGCGGGATTGGTTTTGCTCGCTGACACGCGCACCAACGCGGGCCTTGATAATATTTCTCGTTTTTCAAAGATGTTTACCTTTGAAGCGCCTGGCGAACGCGTGATCGCTATGATGACCGCCGGTAATCTTTCGATCACGCAAGGCGTTATGTCGCGGTTACGACGCAACATTCAAAAGGCCGAGCAAGAAGGCGAAGACATTGAAACAGTCCTCAGCGCCAAAACGCTTTTTCGCGTTGCTGAGTTGGTCGGTGATGAGATGTGCCACATGCAAGATCAATACCGGGAAGAAGTTGCAGCACAGGGAGTTTCCACTGATTCGTCAATCTTGATTGCCGGTCAACGTGCCGGAGGCAAATTGCGCCTTTTTCTCGTCTATTCGGCTGGGAACTTCATCGAAGCCACGCGCGATACGCCCTTCTTTCAAATTGGCGAGCATAAATACGGCAAGCCCATCCTTGACCGCGTGATCACGCCCGAGGCAACAATCGAAGACGCCATCAAAGCCTCGTGCGTATCGATGGATTCGACGATGAAGTCCAACCTTTCAGTTGGAATGCCGCTCGATCTCGTCGTGATAGAAAAGGACAAGCTCGCCTTTTCATACCAACGGCGGATTGATGCCGATGACGTTGGCTTCGCAGCGATTGCGCGCAATTGGAGCCAATTGCTTCGGACAGGTTTTGAGGCGCTGCCGGCCTTGGGCGAGCCCTAAAGGGGCATGGCTTACGGCGATGACGCGACACGGCGACCGCTCTCACATTGGCTTCAATGGGGATTGGGACTGACGGTTCTCGGCGCGATTGCCTTAGGCGTCACCGCCTATCGCGATCGGCCTGATTTCGCCGCCACCGCAGACGTTCAACAGGCGATCGAAGACGATGAACGGATCGCACGGCTGGTTGCTGAAGTCGCACGGCGCTTTCCTGCCGATTATAGGCGTCTTTGGTCTGAACGGCTCATTGTTTTGGATAAGTCGAACTTCAAAGCGAGCCTGCAAAATGAAACGGCAGGCTTTTTCAATGCCCTTCTCCGGGCTCACAAGGCCGATATCCTTGGCGCACCAGACGCTGCACTGGCGGCGATCGCAGCAGCCCGCGCGACACACATCATCCACCTTGAGGTTGACAGTCCAGAAGCGTGCGCGAGCTATGCGCGCTTTGCGATTTCTCCGTTTTGGGAAAAGTCATCCGAGCAAAAGCAGCACGCGGCGGCTGTCGATGTTGCGCTTTTGCGGGCTGCGGATGCCGGTTCACGCGGGCGGACAGACCGGTCTCGTTCGCGGGGTGTGGAAGCTGCGAACGCCGCGTTTTCCGCTTCGGAGACGGCGCTTGGCATGACCCCAAAGCAAATTGAAATGCAGTCTCGCACTTCAATCATTGGGTTGCGCGAATCACCGAAGGCGCAGTGCCGTGCGGGAGTGCTTTATTACCAAGCAATCGCGCGGCTCCCCGCGCCGCTTGCGGCCGCGCTCGTGGCACAAGATTTGCGGACGAGCCCGATTTTGGGTGGCCCGGACCAGCATTAGGCGCTGATCCTCGCCTTGCTTGCTGCAAGCGGCATGAATACCTATTTGGGGAGTGCGCGACTCGCGCAGCTTTTCATCCAGGAACCTCCATGACGACGCACAAAACCCGCATGCTCATCCTTGGCTCGGGCCCTGCCGGGCTTTCAGCAGCGATTTATGGCGCGCGGGCGGGCCTCAAACCCATTGTTGTGCAAGGTCTTCAGCCTGGTGGACAGCTTACGATTACGACCGATGTTGAAAACTATCCGGGCTTCCGCGATGTCATCCAAGGCCCGTGGCTGATGGAGGAAATGACAGCACAGGCCGAGCACGTCGGCACGGCAATGATCTATGACATCATCGTCGATGTTGATTTGAGCGCGCGACCCTTCAAACTCACGGGCGATGGCGGCGATGTGTATCTTGCTGATACGCTCGTGATCGCGACGGGTGCGCAAGCGAAGTGGCTTGGCATCGAGAGCGAAGCGCCAATGCAAGGCAAGGGTGTTTCTGCGTGCGCGACATGCGACGGGTTCTTCTACCGCGGCAAAAAGGTTGCCGTGATTGGCGGCGGAAATACGGCCGTAGAAGAAGCGCTTTATATGACAAACCATAGTCAAGATGTGACGTTGATCCACCGCCGCGATTCACTGCGGGCGGAAAAGATTTTGCAAGATCGGCTCTTCGCCCATCCGCATATAAAACTGCTCTGGAATAAGCAGGTTGAAACCTTTGTCGGCGGTGGCGATCCAGAGGGCTTGGTTGGTCTCGCGCTCAAAGATACGGTGACAGGTGCCACGTCTTCAATCGACGTTGACGGGGCATTTGTGGCGATTGGCCATCAACCCGCGACCGCGCTGTTTGCGGGTAAATTGGCGATGGATGACGGCTATCTGTTAGTTGAAAAGGGCAGCTCACGCACAGAAATTCCCGGCGTGTTTGCAGCAGGAGACGTGACCGACAAGATCTACCGTCAGGCCGTAACGGCAGCAGGCATGGGCTGTATGGCGGCGCTTGATGCGGAAAAATTCATCGCGCACGAAGAGTTTGTCGCGAAGAGCTAGTGCAGCGACTCAATCGACCCTGAGGAAGATCATTGAGCCTTAGTCTCCGCGTCGAGCGCGGCGAGTAGCGTGCTCACGAGCATCGCGTGATCGTCCGCGCTGGCAAAGCTATGTGAAGCACTGTCAAGCGAGACTAATCGAATATCGGGTCGCGCGCGCGCATGGTCAAAAGCGGCCTCTTTCCAAGCGCTTGCAAAGGCAAGGGCTGTGGCATCGCGTTTTGCAAGCAGGATTGTCACGGGTCCATCAAACTGCGCGAGGCCTTGGCCAATTTGCTGCGATAGTGTCGTCGGCTCCTGCGGCTTTGCAAGCTTGAGGAGGCCACTTGCCAGCTTCTTAATGTTGATCGCTCCGGTAAAAAGACCCGCCCACGCTTGAGGGTCTTTCAGGCGCTCTAAATAGTGCGCCCTGATCGCAGCGGTTGGCGGCAAATCGTCGGTTGCTTCAATGACCCAAATGTTCCCAAGGACCAGCGCAGACAATCCTTCGGGTGGATGCAGCAGAAGGGCAGACGCTGCATCACAATTGCCAAAACCGATGATTTTTTTGAGGTGAGGGCAGGCCCGGCGAAAGGCCTCAAGTGCTGCGGCGAGATCGCTCTCTGATTCACTGAATCCGCCATTGTCGCCTGCGCTATCGCCGATGCCGCGCCGGTCAAACCGGAAAACAGAATGGCCTTTTTCGCAAATATCTGCTGAGAGCTGCGCCATGCCCCGGTGTGCACCGGCACGTATTTCATTGCCGCCAGACACAATGAGGAGCCCGCTTTCGCTCGCGGCGATATCGAGTGTCGCAGCGCACGGAGTTTGCTCGCAATCGAAGCTCAGTATTTGGCGCATGCGCGAATCCAATAGAGCAAGTCCGTTGTGATCGAGCCGACAAGGTCTTGATCATCGCCCGGCTCGCTCCGCCGCCACATCGGTGTGCCGATCAGCCGCACATCAGCGTCTGCCGTATCGGTCGCGAGCCGCGCGGTGCGCAGGCTGGTGTGGGCTGGGGGGGTCATGGTGCTCAAGGCGTCAACAAACGACTTGCGCAGTCGATTGCCCGCAAGGTCGAGCGTGTCTTCCGCATCTTGATTTTGCGCGCTCGTGAGGCGTGTTCGCATCAAATCCCGCACCAAGCGGGCTCCGGTCTCAGGCGAACAGCGCCAAAGATGGGCGGCACCCGAAGCGTCATCGATCAAACTGCCTGCGCGAAATGATGCGACGCAGGTCAGCTTAGGGAGGCTGGAAGCATAGCTGCGAAGCGCGCCACGCCAATCCTCAAGGCCAATTTGATCGAGCCGGGTTTGGCTCTCGCCCGTTCCGGGAAGATCAGGCAAAACAGCGTGATAGCCCGCATCCGCAAGCGCGCGCATAACCGAAACGATAACGCGCCGCATACGGTTCGCTTCTTCGAAAAACGGTTGAATAAACAAAACTGTGGGGGCTCCGGGGTCGCCAAAGCGAAGCACATGCTCTTTGGCACCATTCCAGATATAGTGATCCCCCATGGCGATTGATTAGGCTTTGAGCTTAGCCTTGGCGAACCGCACCAAGCCTCCAAAGTCATCAAGCATGTCGCCGTCAACTTCATCATCATCAATGATGATACCCAGCCTGTCTTCCAATTCAGTCAACAGGTTCGCTACAGCCATGGAGTCGAGCTCTGGGAGCGATCCGAAAAGTGCCGTTGACGCGGTAAACCCGTCTACGCGCGCTTGGCTAACGCCGAGTACATCGCGAATCACTTCGCGTACTGTCGATTCGATTGCTTTGGTCATGTCTCTCCTCTTAGCGCCTTCATATTGAAAATTTATGATCCCCGACGAACCAGCGTTGAAAGCCACGACTTCGCCGCCCCAATAATACCCGCGAGGGTCTTTGGGTTGTAAAGCTCAAGCGTATAGAGTTGCTCGCGCGAATTCATCCAGCTTTGCTTATACCGGTCATCACCCGTCCCGTAATCGATGATTGAAACATGGTCGATATCAATGGCGTGCTTAAACAGTGCCGCTGAGAGAATGGTTCCAGCCGAGAGCTCTGCTTTATCTTCCCGGTAGGCAAGTTTGTGGATGAGTGCGCGGCCGTTTTCAACCGTCCACAATTGCGCGGCCACGGCTTCCCCTTCGAAGGAAGCAATCCCCAAGCGAAGCGTACCCGCGCTGCCTTCGGTTTGCGCCATGGCCTTTAGGAATGCGGGAGAACCCTCATGCTCTTTCCAGCTTTCACCATAGATCGCTTCATAGCTCGCCCAAGCGGCTTCATCAAAACCAGTGTAAACTTTTGTTTTAACATCGAATTTTTTCAGTTTACGATCGCGCGTGCTGCGCACTTCGCCAGGGCGTTCAGCCCAAAACTCTGCGAAACTTTTGCCCGCGACATCGGCGGTCCAGCTGCCGGTTTTTGGGTTCATCACGCCAATCCACCCGGCGCGGCGAAAGGCAGATAGGATGAGGTTGGCAGTGTCATCGCTGTTTGGAACGGGCTCTAAAATGATCGTTGAAAGGCCAGTTGCAAGCCGTCTCGCCAAGGCGACCAGTTGCGCCGCGCGAACCTTTTCGTCTGACTCGCCGGAAAAAACGGGACGGAAGGCAAGCGTGTACCAAGAGCCAAGGCTAACCGCAGTTGTTTCATCGGTGCGCGCGAGAAAGAGCCACGCATCAGTATTTTCAGCACGCGCCCGCGCTATCAATGGAGCCTTGCCAGGGGGGCAATGAGCCCATACCCGTTCAAACCAATCGAGGCGATCAAAGAGGTTGGTTTGATTGGAACGATCAAGTTCGCCGCGTGCAATCTCGCGCGCAGCAACAAAATCATCCAATAATTCACCTTTAACCCACATATGCTAGCCCTGCTCTAAGTGTGTTTCGCTATAAAGGACAATGCGTGCAAGACCTAGACCCTACACCGTTCCCGCTCGATCACCTCGCGGTTTGTGGCGTCGCTGGAAGCACGGCCTTGCAAACGCGGGACGAAATGATCGATTTTCGCGTGCTTGACCAGATGGTCGGGCGTTTGGCTGCGGCGTTGCGGGCTCTTGGTCTGGTTGATGGAGACCGCATTGCTACTTGGCTTAACAAAACGGTTGAGGCGTGCCTCCTTCCGCTCGCTGCCGCACGCGCTGGCCTTGTTTATGTGCCGATCAATCCTGCCCTTAAGCGCGCGCAAGTCGCCCATATTCTTTTGGATAGCGGCGCAAGGCTGTTGATTGCGGGCGAGGGGCGGTTGGCGGCGCTTGAGACAGGCGATATTCCAAACGCGTGTTCGGTCATGGCTGAGGCTGCTGCCAAGGCCGCCCGCTTTGATGGGCCGGGTCTTGAAAAATCTGCGCATAATCCGCATTCCCTCTGCGCCATCCTGTATACCTCAGGTTCAACGGGCAAGCCTAAGGGCGTGATGTTGAGCCACGCTAATCTCTGGCTGGGCGCAGTAAGCGTGGCGGCTTACCTTGGTCTAAACGCCAACGACCGGACACTTTGCGTCTTGCCGCTGAGCTTTGATTATGGACAGAACCAGCTGTTTTCGACCTGGAAGGCGGGTGGATGCGCCGTGCCGCTCGATTATCTTAATGCCCGTGATGTGGCGCGCGCAGTTGAGGTTTATGGTATTACAACGCTGGCTGGCGTGCCGCCGCTTTGGGTGCAGCTATTGGAAACACCTTGGAGTGCGCAGGCGGCGTCCTCCTTAAGCCGCATCACGAATTCAGGGGGGGGCCTGACTCCGCGCTTGGTCAAGGCGCTCCAGGCTCAATTTCCGAAGGCCGACATTTTTGCGATGTACGGTCTCACCGAGGCCTTTCGCTCGACATATTTGCCGCCGAACTTGCTCAAAACCAACCCGACGTCGATTGGGAGCGCTATCCCCTTTGCTGAGATCATGGTCGTTAAACCCGATGGAAGCGAAGCAAGGGCAGGCGAAGTTGGCGAACTCGTCCATGCAGGGCCCTTAGTGGCGCAAGGCTATTGGCAAGATGAGGAGCGATCCGCGCTTCGTTTCAAGGCGGCCCCGCCGTGGTCATATTACGGTGGAATGGCCGTATGGTCGGGCGACTCCGTGTGCCGCGACACGCAAGGATTGCTCACCTTCGTGGGACGTGATGATGAAATGATCAAAACCTCTGGCAATCGCCTAAGCCCTGCGGAGATCGAAGAGGTTGCTGTCGAAAGCGGTGTAACGAGCGAAGCCGTTGCGTTGGGTGTTCCTGACGAAAAAATCGGACACGCCATTATACTTGCCGTGCGCGGAAGTTCAGACAGCGAAGCGCGCTTGCGCGCGTATTTGCGGCAAGAGCTTCCCGCATTTATGCAGCCGAAAGAGATCCTATGGCTAGAGGCGCTGCCGCGAAACGCCAATGGTAAGTTTGACCGCAACGCAATCAAGCGGCAGGTCCTGACTCAGGAGGCGACGCAATGAAGCAAATGGGTGCAATTCCTCCAGGATATGCAGCCGACGGCGGCGGCATGCTGCTGATCGGTGGTGAGCGCGCCGAAGATTTGGTCACGCGGGCCGGTCGAACGCCTGCTTTTGTGTATGATCTCGCTTTGGTTCGCGCACGGGTTGCGAGGCTTCGCGCTGCAATGCCGCCTGCGTTGCGATTGCATTATGCAATGAAAGCCAATCCGCTACCTGCGGTCGTCGCGGCTTTGGTCAGCGAAACAGACGGCATTGATATCGCGTCGGTCGGCGAGATGCGCATCGCGCTAGCGGCGCGCGCGCGCCATATTTCCTTCGCTGGGCCGGGCAAGCAAGACCATGAAATACAAGCGGCGATTGAAATGGGTGTCACGCTCAATCTCGAATCAGAAGGCGAGGCAAAGCGCGCAGTGGCGATCGCTGAGCGACTGGGCATAACGCCAAAGCTTGCGGTGCGGGTTAATCCAGACTTTGACTTGAAGGGCTCTGGCATGCGCATGGGCGGCGGCGCAAAGCCCTTCGGCGTCGATGCGGCGCGCGTCCCTGCTCTTGTTCAGCTCATTCGTGCGGCGGGCGCTGATTGGCGTGGTTTCCACATTTTTGCGGGCTCTCAAGCGCTGGATGCGGCCGCGATCGCTGAGACGCAGGCAAATACGATCACCCTTGCTGCTGAGCTTGCCAAAGCGGCGGGCGCGCCGCCACCTTTGGTCAATATTGGTGGGGGCTTAGGCGTGCCGTATTTTCCCGGAGATGCAGCTGTTGACGTGGCCTTTGTTGGGGAAAGGCTCAATGCAACGCTCACCAATCGAAGCGAGATCTTGCGCGATACTGTTTTCGCGATGGAGCTTGGCCGCTATCTGGTGGCAGAAGCTGGCGTTTACCTGACGCGCATTCTCGACCGCAAAGTGAGCCACGGCGAAGTTTTTCTCGTGACCGATGGGGGGCTTCACCATCAGCTTGCAGCCAGCGGCAATTTTGGGACTGTTGTGCGGCGCAATTACCCCGTGGCGATCGCCACGCGCTACGGGGCGCCGGGAGAAGAAGTGCAATCGGTGGTGGGGTGCCTATGCACGCCGCTCGATAAGCTCGGCGATCAAATTTTGCTGCCGCGCGGCGATGTGGGGGATCTTGTCGCGCTCTTTATGGCGGGGGCTTACGGGGCCACGGCCAGCCCGCAAGCCTTTCTAGGGCACCCCCCAGCTGCGGAATTGGTGGTTAACGAACAGTAAATGTTAGTTAATTCGCGGCAATCCTAACACTATATCAACCTCTATCACCCATATTCACTGCGGAAATTGGTCAGATTGTGCCCTGCGTTTGGGGCGTAGGCGACCGCAGAAGAGGTGATTGATCATGGGTTTAGCTCATAGTTCCAAGATGTTGCTTGGTGTGAGTCTTGTTGCTCTGACGATGTCAGGTTGCTCGCAAGGTGGTGGAGGGCCGAGTCTCCCGCCCGCGCCGACAATGGGCATGCAAGAAGGGCCAAGCGAGGAATATCGTATTGGGCCTGCGGATCAGCTGACCGTCTTCGTGTGGCGTAATCCAGAATTGAGCACCAAAGTTCAAGTTCGCCCAGATGGCCGCATTACCACGCCATTGATTACGGACATGCCCGCGGTTGGCAAAACGCCAACGATGCTCGCGCAGGATATTAAGCTGCAATTGTCAGAATTCATTCGCGACCCGCTCGTCTCTGTCATCGTCGATAATCCGACGGGAACCTATTCGCAGCAGGTGCGCGTGGTCGGCGCGATTGAAAAGCCAATCTCAATTCCGTTTCGCGCGAATATGACACTGCTTGATGCGATGATCGCGGTTGGCGGGCTCACCGAATATGCGGCGGGAAACAAAGCCCGGTTGGTCCGCTTTGATCGCGCAACGGGGCGTCAGCGCGAATATTCGGTGCGGCTTGGAGACTTGCTGAAGCGGGGCGATTCGCGCGCCAATGTTCGCCTGCAACCCGGGGATGTGATCATCATTCCTGAAAGCAAG
>JBEGTP010000091.1:0-18144 GCA_041179365.1 Pseudomonadota bacterium | reverse complement strand
GCGGCGCTTGCGAGGCTGGACTCCGAACTTGCAGACCTGCCGCAGGTGGCAAGTGCCGAAGAGATTCAAAATATCGTCTATGAAATTGGAAAGACCGGCGGTTTTGAAAATCTCAGGGACTTGTTCAAGGCGCTCTATGAAACCTTACTCGGATCAAGTGCCGGGCCGCGCATGGGCAGCTTCATTGCGCTTTACGGCGTGAAAAATACGCGTGCATTGATCGCTGAAGCTTTGGCTGAATAGCCCGCTTCGCTAACTGAGTTTCAATGGTCGCACTGCACAGAAGCAGGCAAGTTACTTTAGCGCGGTTTCGTTACGTTTTCGATTAAGGCGGCGTCAGCGCCGTCCATTGCGGCCGCGGCATCATTCAGCGCCTCATCTTCTGGCGGCGTCAGGCCGCTCGCTTCCGTGGCGTTTTGTGATCCGCAAGCTGTGAGCAGAAGTGCTAGCGCGAGAGGGAGAATTTGAACCTTCATGAAGACCTTATGCCGCAGAGTCATGCCGAAAAAAAGGGGCTGCTCCAACAGATGGAACAGCCCCGTCTTTATCCGTTGCCGGTCTAGGCTTAGTGAACGGCTTCTTTAGCCTTGTCCATGCCAGCTGCAGCGGCATCCTTGACCGCGCCTGCGCCCTTGTCGACAGCTTGGTCAACTGCGCTTCCTACAGCACCAGCAGCACCGGTGGCTCCAGCAACGCCAGCAGCACCAGCCTTCATCGCGTCACCACCAACAGCAGCGGCCTTGTCGACCGCGCCGTTAACGGCACCCGTTACAGCGTTGCTACCATCGCCAACCATGTTGCTCGCCGCGCCGAGCGCGCCGTTGGCAGCATCCATCGTGCCAGCTGCTTGCGATTCAACCGAAGCGCCGTCATCCTTGGCTTTTTCACCGCAAGCGGCAAGTGCCATCGACGATGCAATAATCATTGAAGCAATAAGTGTCTTTTTCATGGGTACAACCCCTCCCGTAAGTGCAAAAAAGCGGTCAGGGTGAAAGGCAGAGCGCCAAATCCGACCGGCTGCTGAGGGTTAACGACTGTTATCGCGCTTGGCAATCCTGATTCTTTCGTGATTTTAAGTCAATGGAATGGCGGAAAACTGCCATATCTTTTAAAGATTGACCGCATATAAAGAATTCTTTATATGCTATTGAGATGACGCAGCCGCTCGACATATTTCGCGCCTTGGCAGACCCGACACGGCTGCGAATCATGGCTCTTTTGCGCAAGATGGAGCTGTCGGTCGGCGAGCTTGCGCAGGTTCTCGGGCAAAGTCAGCCGCGCGTTTCCCGTCATATCAGAATTCTTTGCGATGCGGGGCTCGCACGGCGTCGCAAGGAAGGCGCGTGGGTTTTTCTGGTCCCTGGTGATCTGGGCGGCCATGCCAAACTCTTTGCTGCGCTCGACGCCCTTTTAAGCGACGATGACCGCGATCATTGGGAAATTGCTGATTCTGCGAGGCTTGCGGCAGTCCGTGCAGATCGCGCGACAGCGGCACAAACTTACTTTGCCGCCCACGCCGATGAATGGGACGCTATCCGTTCGCTTCACGTCGCCGAAAGCGAAGTTGAGACGGCGATCCTCTCCTTACTGGGAGAAAACAATGGTGATACGCTCGTCGACATTGGCACTGGAACCGGCCGAGTCATCGAGCTCCTGGGCCACACAACAAAGCGCGCGATCGGGATCGATCGCAATCCGGAAATGTTGCGATTGGCCCGCGTTAAACTGTCCGATGCGGCACTCGAAAATTGGGAGCTTCACCAAGGCGATGTCAACGCGTTGCCGCTCGCGACGGAATCGGTCGACACGGTCATCTTCCACCAAGTGCTGCATTATCTGCCCGCGCCCGAGTTTGCACTTGCTGAGGCTGCGCGCATTCTTCGCTCGGGCGGCCAGCTGCTCGTTGTTGATTTTGCGCCTCATGACCAAGAGGCGCTCCGAGACCGCGATGCCCATTCACGCCTCGGTTTCTCCGATGAGCAAATTGAAGGCTGGTTCACAGCTTCGGGTCTTTCGCTCACCACCGTTCGCGAATTGGGTGGTGGCGCGCTGACTGTAAAACTCTGGCTTGGCGAACGGCCTCGCTCTGTAAAACTGAAAGTAGTAACGGCATGACACTAACCTTTTCTCAACTCGAAGAAGCGCGGCAGGCGCTCGCTGGCCCACTTTTTGCTGACCTCGCTGGTGATCTTGCGGTCAGCTTTGAGTTTTTTCCGCCCAAGACGGAGCGGATGGAAGAACAATTATGGGAAACAATGGAAACGTTGAGCCCGCTTTCACCGCGTTTTGTTTCCGTCACCTACGGCGCGGGCGGATCGACGCGGGAGCGAACCCATAACACCGTTGCACGCATCGCGCGCGAAACAGGCATTCCAGCCGCCGCACATCTAACATGTGTTGAAGCATCGAAGGGTGAAATCGCCGATGTGGCCAATGCTTATTGGGACGCCGGCGTGCGGCACATTGTTGCCCTAAGGGGGGACCCACCAACAGCGGGCGCATCCTTTGTACCCCATCCAGACGGCTACGCGAGTGCCGCAGACTTGGTCGAGGGCTTGCGCAAACTCCACCCGTTTGAAATTTCAGTGAGCGCATACCCTGAAACCCACCCAGAGGCGGCAAGTGCCGCGTCTGATATCGACAATTTAAAGCGCAAGCTCGATGCGGGTGCGACGCGCGCGATAACGCAATTTTTCTTTGAGCCCGAAACCTACTTCCGGTTTCGCGATCGGATAAATGCCGCCGGTATCAAGGCAGAGATTGTGCCCGGCATCATGCCCGTCACGAACTTTGCGAGCATTGCCCGCATGTCCGGAATGACGGGCACAACCGTTCCGCCTTGGTTTGGCAGGCTTTTTGAGGGTCTCGATGATCACCCCACCGCGCGCCAGCTTGTTGCGGCAACGACCTCAGCTGAGATGTGCCGCCGACTCTATGCGGGCGGTGTCAGGCATTTTCATTTCTACACGCTCAACCGTGCCGAACTGTCTTACGCCATTTGCCATTTGCTCGGACTGCGCCCGCCCGTTTTAGCGCAGGAGAAGGCGGCATGAGCGCGCGCGACTCTCTCCTTGCTGCGGCGAAAAGCCGTATCCTTTTGACTGATGGCGCTTGGGGTACGCAGATCCAGAATTTCAAACTGGTCGAGGCAGATTATGCTGGAGACCTTGGCTTGGCGCGCGATCAAAAAGGCAATAATGACATCCTCGCGCTCACCCGTGTCGATGTCGTCGAAAAGATTGCGCGGGCTTATTTTGATGCTGGTTCCGACATCATATCGACCAATACCTTTAGCTCAAACCTGATTAGCCAAGCCGATTATGCTGCCGAGCATCTCGTGCGCGATCTCAATATCGCGAACGCGCAAATTAATAGGCGGATCGCGGATGAATATGCGGCAAAAGATGGCCGCCCGCGTTTTGTTGCTGGCGCGATTGGACCGACGAATAAGACGCTGTCGCTTTCGCCCGATGTGAATGATCCCGGCTTTCGCGAGATCAGCTTTGACTATCTTAAAGATGTCTACCGCGATCAGGTCAACGCGCTGGTAGAGGGCGGCGTCGATTTCATCCTGATTGAAACCGTGTTTGATACACTGAACGCGAAAGCGGGCATAATGGCCGTGCTCGAAGCACAGGATGCGCTAGGAAGAGATATCCCCATGATGATCTCCATGACGCTCACCGACCTTTCGGGCCGCAATCTCTCTGGCCATACGGTTGAGGCGTTCTGGTATGCCGTGCGCCACGCAAAGCCTGTTACAATCGGACTGAACTGCTCGTTTGGAGCGGAGCAACTTCGCCCGCATGTGAAAGTGCTCTCAGCCATAGCCGATACGCTCATCATGATTTACCCAAATGCTGGGCTTCCCAATGATCTGGGCGAGTATGATGAACTTCCAGAACAAACAGCCGCGCTGGTCCGTGAATGGGCCGATGCGGGGCAGGTCAATATCCTCGGCGGATGCTGCGGGTCATCTCCGGCGCATATCGCGGCGATGGCGCGAACGGTTGCTGGCCTGAAACCGCGTGATGTATCGCCACCGCCCGTGCAAACACGGCTGGCCGGTCTCGAACCAATGACCCTTGCGGCCTGAACGGAATAACATGACACAATCAACCGCAACCTTCGTCAATATCGGCGAGCGTACCAACGTAACCGGTTCTGCCGCATTCAAAAAGCTCATCATGGCTGGGGATTATCCCAAGGCAGTTGAGGTCGCGCGTCAACAAGTTGAAAATGGCGCGCAGATCATTGACATTAACATGGACGAAGGCTTGCTCGACAGCCTCGAAGCGATGGAAACCTTCGTCAAACTCATTGCCGCGGAACCTGACATCGCCCGCGTGCCCTTCATGATCGACAGCTCGAAATGGTCAGTGATTGAGGCCGGGCTAAAATGCGTTTCGGGTAAGCCCATCGTCAATTCGATCTCGATGAAAGAAGGTGAAGCGCAGTTCATCGAGCAAGCCCGCAAATGCATGAATTACGGCGCGGCCGTCGTCGTCATGGCCTTCGATGAGGTTGGTCAGGCCGACACGAAGACGCGCAAGATTGAGATTTGCGAACGCGCTTATAAACTCCTCGTCAGTATCGGCTTTCCGCCTGAGGACATCATTTTTGATCCCAATATTTTCGCGGTGGCGACGGGCATTGAAGAGCATAATAATTACGCTGTTGATTTTATTGAAGGCGTGCGGGAAATCCGCAAGCGCTGCCCGCATGTTCATTTTTCGGGCGGCCTCTCAAATCTTTCGTTCAGCTTCCGGGGCAATGAACCGGTGCGCCGCGCGATGCATTCGATCTTCCTCTATCACGCGATCCCAGCGGGGCTCGACATGGCAATCGTCAACGCCGGGCAGCTCGACGTTTATGATACGATTGATCCAGACCTGCGCAAAGCGTGCGAAGATGTCATCCTCAATACCGACGACGGGGCGACCGAGCGGCTGGTCACGCTTGCCGAGAAATTTCGTGGCACCGATGCTGTTACGGAAAAGGCAATGGCTGAGTGGCGGGGCTGGGATGTAGCAAAGCGGCTTGAACACGCGCTCGTCAAAGGCATCGACATGTATGTTGTCGAGGATACTGAAGAATGTCGCCAAGCCTTCGCGCGCCCGATTGAGGTAATCGAAGGCCCATTGATGGACGGCATGAACGTCGTTGGCGATCTGTTTGGCAGCGGCAAGATGTTTTTGCCACAAGTGGTGAAATCTGCGCGCGTCATGAAGAAGGCGGTGGCCCATCTCATCCCTTTCATCGAAGCAGCGAAAGAGCCAGGCGCGCGCGCCAAAGGCAAAATCATCATGGCGACGGTGAAGGGCGATGTGCACGATATCGGAAAAAATATCGTTGGCGTTGTCCTTCAGTGCAATGGGTATGAGGTCATCGATCTCGGCGTCATGGTGCCGTGGTCGGAAATCCTCAAAGTCGCGAAGGAACGCGATGCTGACATCATCGGGCTTTCCGGCCTCATCACGCCGTCGCTCGATGAAATGGTGACGGTGGCTGAAGAAATGAAGCGCGCGGGCTTTACCATTCCGTTGCTCATTGGTGGCGCAACCACTTCGAAGGTCCACACCGCGCTGCGGATTGATAATGCCTATGATGGTCCCGTCATCCATGTGCTCGATGCAAGTCGCGCCGTCGGTGTGGCTTCAACGCTTTTGTCAGATACCCAGCGCGATGGCTTTGTTGCCAAGACAGCCGAGGACTATGAAGCCGTCCGCATCGCGCGCGCGAACAAGGGCCAAAGCGCACTGGTGCCCATAGAAACCGCCCGCGCCAATGGTTTTGTGATCGATCCAACGCTCAAGCCGGCGGCGCCGCTCCAGCCCGGGCTTCATGTGTTTAACGATTGGGATCTTACCGATCTGCGCGAATTGATTGACTGGACGCCCTTCTTCCGCGCTTGGGAACTTGCAGGCAATTTCCCTGCGATTTTGACGGATGAGGTCGTCGGTGAAAGTGCATCATCACTTTATGCCGATGCCCAGACGATGCTCGATACGATCATCGCGGAGAAATGGTTGACCGCTCGCGGAACAGCGGCTCTCTGGCCATGCAAACGTGACGGTGATGATGTTTTGCTTGATGATGGGACGCGCCTGCCATTCCTCCGCCAACAGATTGAAAAGCGAGAGGGACGCGCCAACATGTGCCTCGCTGATTTTGTTGATCCTGCGGGCGACTGGATCGGTGGCTTTGCAGTGGGCATCCAC
This sequence comes from Pseudomonadota bacterium, assembly GCA_041179365.1. Classification (GTDB taxonomy): domain Bacteria; phylum Pseudomonadota; class Alphaproteobacteria; order Sphingomonadales; family Sphingomonadaceae; genus Aquisediminimonas. The sequence continues at coordinate 11,923 of JBEGTP010000091.1, read as the reverse complement.
GGGATCGATGCGCACATTGCGCGGTTTAAGGCCGAGCATGATGATTATTCCGATATTTTACTCAAAGCTTTGGCAGACCGGTTTGCCGAAGCGTTTGCCGAACGTCTCCATCAGCATGTTCGGACGACACTTTGGGGCTATGCCACGGGTGAACAGCTCACGAATGAAGCCCTGATCAAAGAACAGTATCGCGGTATCCGCCCTGCACCGGGCTACCCCGCCTGCCCCGATCACAGTCTGAAGCCTATTTTGTTTTCGCTCTTGGGGGCGACCGATAGCGTCGGCATCACGCTCACCGAGAGTTTTGCGATGTTGCCAACGGCAGCAGTCAGCGGCTTTTATTTTGGTCATCCGCAAGCCGAGTATTTTGGCGTTGCGCGTGTCGGTCCGGACCAGCGCGATGATTATGCAGCGCGCCGCAATACAGACATCGAAACCGTTTCGCGGTGGCTAAGGCCAAATCTCGATTAAGCATTGGACAGCGTCCGGCGCACGGCTATCTTGAGCATGAAGCAAACAGGAGTGGTATCATGCTCATCACAGGAAAATGCTATTGCGGCGAAATCCACTATGAAGCGGAAGGTCCACCGCTTTTGAAGGCAGAGTGTTTTTGCCGCGAGTGCCAATATATCACTGGCGGCGGTTCGCTCCACATTATGGCCGTTGCTCTCGCCGGTTTTTCACTGACCAAGGGCAGGGTGAAGGGATTTACGCGATCCGATATTGAGGGAGCGGTCACCCGCGAGTTTTGTCCGACATGCGGAACCCATCTTTTTACGCGCGCCCCGGCTTTGACGGGCGCTATCATTCTAAAAGTTGGCGCGCTCGATGACCCGTCGCAATACACGGGGCCCGATACCGCCAATTTCGCTTGCGACGCGCAGGCCTACCACAGGCTACCCAGCGACATTCCTGTCTTCCAGAAATGGGGCCATTAGCCCGTTTTGCCTCAAATTTTGAAGGCAGGCAATGCGTGGGCGCAGCAACACAAAAAGGCCGCGCCCTCAAAGGGCGCAGCTCTATGGTGTCTTTTCAAAAGCCATGGTGCTCAAGAGTTTTGAGCAGGCCCGCTTACGTCTGCACGACCGTACGAACGGTCGAAGCTTAACCTTGGCGGGCTTTGAACCGACGATTGGTCTTGTTGATGACATAGGTGCGCCCACGGCGACGGATCACACGGTTATCCCGGTGCCGGCCTTTGAGTGACTTTAGAGAATTGCGGATCTTCATGATCGCTTGCCTGTTACGTTGAATTGCTGGAAAATAGAGGTCGCCGCCTAAGCGGCATAGGGTTCAAAGTCAACCCGCAACCGGAGAATGTTGATGATTCAAAAGGCGCTTTTTACGCTTGGCACCGCGGTTTTGCTCGCCGGATGCGTTGCAAGTATCCCGCCCGTTGAAGTGACACGCTTTCACTTGGGCCAAGAAATCAAGCCGGGACGCCTTGCCTTTGATGGTGATTCGGCACTGGAAGCAATCCCTTATCGTGAAGCCGTGGCTGTAGCGCTTGAGGGCCGAGGCTTCTCTCGCACCGTAGCGACAATACGGCCTGACTATATCGCGATCATCACCCCGTCTCGGGTAAGCCGCGCAGAGGCCCGACGGTCTCCGTTTAGCATCGGCATAGGCGGTGGTACGGGCGGCCCTGTAGGTGTGGGCGTAGGTACGAGCATCGCGCTCGGCGGCAAGACTCAAACGGTCGTCGTCTCTCGGCTGAAGGTGCAATTAAAGCGCGTGGCTGACCAACGGATTATTTGGGAAGGTCGCGCAGAGACACAAGCACTTGCAACGGCACCTGGTGCGCAGCCGGGGCTCGCAGCCAAAAAACTCGCAACGGCGCTTTTTGCGGATTTTCCCGGAGAAAGCGGCAAAACGATCGTCGTACCGTAACGCCCGAACCAAGTCTGCCATTGTCGTTTGCTGCTTGAAGCTTTGGTTATCGGCGCGTGAACCTTCTTCCTTCGCAGCTTCGCCATGTGTCGCAGCTAGGAGCCTCACTATAGCGAATAAGGGGCGACTCGTGACATCACTTTCAGTCAGTTTTTCACGCGCGGTCGCAAAGGGGCGGAACACCGTCCCCGCGCCCGACACCCGCGAGGGTTTGCTGGTCACGCTCCTCCGCAAACGAGCCGCGGCGCAGAATGCAGGTGCCGAAGATCTTGAGTCCTTGCTCCGGTCGCAGATATTGTGGGCGCTTCCGACGTTTGAAAGCGTCGAAGGCGACATTCATTCGGCACCGTGCGCCGATACACCGCGCCTCATTGTTAACGCTTGAACTTCAAAACAAATCGATCCGTGTGATTGCGGCGGCTCGTATCAAAGACATTCTTTGAGTAATCATCGCTCTTGTCGCGCAAATGCTGGCTCTCTCCGACAAGTTTAAAGCCCGCACGCGCGAAATCGGCCTTGACCACTTCGGGATCAATGCGGTGCGTTGCATCAACAATCGCGCGCGTATCGCCGCTCTTCCCCATATGATCAACGACGCCCACAATGCTGCCGGGCTTTAACGCGCCAAAGAGCCGCTTCAACACCGCATCAGGATTGGTTTTCGGCACACCAAAGCGCGCTGATTCCCAATAGAGATCGTGATACTCAAGATGAAAAAGCACAAAACTATAGCTGCCTTGAGCCGCTGGAAAACTATCCCAAGGCTGGATGACTTGGCGCACATTCGGGTTCGCGGCCAGCAATGTCGTCCATTTGGCCTTCGTCTTGACGCTCGCTACTGAGCCTGCGGGGGTGAGCGCAACAACGCTGCCCTTGGCTCCGACTATTCGCGCCATCAGCACGCTGTAATAACCACCGCCCGCTCCAAAATCGAGCACCTTTGCTCCCTTTTTTAGCCCGAAGAAGGTGAGCGTTTCCATAGGCTTGCGAAACTCATCGAGCGCCACATCAGCACCGTCACGTCCCGCAGGCGCCAGCCAGTCTTGCCCAGCCTTCGCAGCCATGACCGAGGGAGCCGCCAGCAGTGCAAGCGCAAATAGAAGCCGTTTCATGGAGTATCCTTACCCGAGTCTCATCCGCAGTTTAGCGCGGCAAACCGCACAAGAGCAAGTGTGATGCCAGACTGTACGCTAGCCCTCTGCTGCCCAAGCTTTGAGCAGCGTATGGGCAATGGCAAAGGGCGGCGGCGCGCCAAAGCGCTTATCGGGCGCATCACAAAGCGACGCACGCGCCTCATCGCGCGTAACCCACATCGCATCTTCTAGCTCATTGGTATCCAATGTCAGGACGTCATCCTCAGCATCTGTGATGCAGGCAATCATCAATTGGGAGCCGCCAAAGGGCCAAGGTTGGCTTGTGACGTACCGCACAGCGCCCGCACGGATTCCGGCTTCTTCATGCAGTTCACGCCGCACCGCTTCTTCAATACACTCGCCGGGCTCAAGAAAACCGGCAAGTGCCGAGTAATTGCCCGGCGGAAAGCGAGATTGTCGACCCACCAGCGCTTTGCCCTCAAATTCTGCGAGCATGATGACAACCGGATCAGTGCGCGGGAAGTGCTCAGTTTTGCAGGCGTCGCAATGCCGTCCCCAGCCTGCTCTAAAGAGCGTTGTCGTCCCGCCGCAGCGCCCGCAAAAACGGTGATTATTATGCCAGTCGATGAGGCTGCGCGCTGTGCCATAAATCGCAGCGTCTTCCGCAGGCAGCAAAGTCAGCGCGCGCCAAACCGATGCAGAGCGCGCCTCACCGCCTTCCCCCCTTGTGACGGGTACGAAGTGAGGCTTGTCTCCAGCGAGACCCAACAAGATGAGCTCCGCGTCCGCAGCAACATCGGCCATCGTTTGCCACACTAGGCCGCCTTCGCTCGCAATCATGGGGTCAAGTCCGTCCAACCCCAGCACACGCGCGCGCCAATCGTTGAGGACCGCCGCGAAGCCTTCAACATCATTGCGCAGCCGGTCGGCCCGGTCGAGCGGCGAACCTGTAAAGCCAGGACGGTGAATACTCACAGGCTTGCGTAAACCGCTTTGCCGAAATCAACGACGAAGGGCTGGTCGCCCCGTGTCATGATTTGCGACCATCCGGAGGCCCTGAGCCCGCGCTTTGAATCAACCCAGCCAATCGTTGAGGCCGCCCCACCCCAGCCAAAAGTGCCCACGCCTGAACCTTGCGGGTCATCAGCAATCGTAACGCGACCGCCCGCCCCAAAGCCTTGGCCTTTTACAAATCCAGACATGATCGTATCGGGATGGACCATGTTCGACATTGCGATTTGCGCTGTCTCCGTTTTCATGATCCGTGTTTTTCCGATGGCCCCTTGACCCATCAGCATCGCGAGGAAACGATCATAGTCGCGCATCGAGCATACAAGGCCTGATCCGCCAAAGGGGAAAGCGGGCTTGTCGAGATAGACACTGTCGTTCGCCGGATCGAGCTCAAACGCGCCAAAGGGTGCATCAAAATAATTGCTCGTCAGCCTGGATTTTTCGCTCTGTGGCACTTGCCAATAGGTGCTGGTCATACCCAATGGCCCAAGAATTCGCGCCTGCACAAAGGCATCAAAACTCATGCCCGAGGCGACCTCGATGACGCGCCCCAACAAATCGAGCGAAACCGAATAACTCCACCGGACCCCTGGATCAGCGATAAGAGGCAAAGTCGCCAACCGGTCTGCAAATTCAGCAAGGCTCGGGGCCGTCGGTGGAAGGAAAGGCTGTCCAGGAATGGCCTTTTTCGTCGCGATTGCTGGGGTGATGCCGAGACGCTCATACTCCTTGAGCAGCGGCCCTTGCGTCACAATCGTATAGCCAAGCCCGGCTGTGTGGGTCAGCAAATTACGAACTGTGATCGGCGCGCGCGCAGGACGGCTATCAAGACTTTTTGCAGGGTCGGTGAGTACCCGCATGTTGGCAAAAGCAGGGAGGAGATCAGCGATGTTCTGGTCGAGCTTGAGCTTACCGTCTTCGATCAGCATCATCGCAGCCATACCCGTAATCGGCTTCGTCATCGAATAAACACGCCAGAGACTATCGGGCGTTATCGCGGTCTTTGATCCTTTGCCAAGGACGCCCGCAGTCAGAAACGTCGCCGGACCAGAGCCACGCGCCAAGGCAGCCCCAACGCCAGGAACATAGTTACGACGCACCGTTTCATCGAGCATCGTCTGAACACCCGTCCAAGCCCCTGTAACCACGCGCCGCGCAGCCGTTTTTGCAAAGGCTGGCATCGAAAGCCCACCGACAAGTGCGGCGCTGCCTGTTAAAAATAAACGGCGGTTGAGTTCAATAGACATGCACTTCTCCTAGCCCTGTTTTGGTCAAATTATTGATCCGCAGCCAAGCCAAGCGCCCGCTGCGCAGCCTTAGCGAAAACACTTGGTAGGCCCGCTTCCTCAATCCGGTCAATGGGCCACCAGCGCCCTCCCAAAGCCGTAGCGACATCTTCGGTAACATAAGCCGATTTGACCCGCAGTTTGAGTGCAAAATGGGTGAAGACATGGTCGACCTGACCCGCAACGTTCCATTCCGCTACGAGTGGAGCCATTGCCGCACGCCCCCGCCAATCGCACGTCGGAAGCGCAGCCATCCCACCGAGGAGACCTTTGCTCGGCCGGTCCACCAGCAAGACCTGGCCCGCACGCTCGATCCACCACACCGTGCCCTCGCGCTCCCGTTTAGCGCGCTTTGGGGGCTTGACCGGAAATTGCTCAGCCTTCAACCGACCCGCACAGCTGCTCATAATCGGGCATCGATCGCACGCCGGATTGCGCGGGGTGCACAGTGTTGCGCCCAAATCCATCATCGCTTGGGCAAAATCACCGGCGTCGGTGTCTGGCGTCAGCGAATCGGCATGTTCACGCAGCACTGGTTTTGCGGCGGGCAAAGGCATTTCCACTGCAAAATAGCGTGCAACCACCCGTTCAACATTGCCATCGACGACAACTGCGCGCTTGCCAAAGGCAATCGCTGCAATGGCAGCAGCTGTATAGATCCCGATGCCTGGCAATGCGCGCAACTGCGTCTCATCATGAGGAAACGCGCCGCCATATTCGGCCACGACTGCCCGCGCGCACGCCAACAAATTTCGCGCCCGCGCGTAATAGCCTAGCCCTGCCCAAGCCCGCATCACGGCTGCATCCTCGGCTGCTGCAAGTGCGGTGACATCACCCCATAGCCCAAGAAACTTGGCAAAATAGGGTTTCACCGCTGTCACTGTCGTTTGCTGCAGCATGATTTCGGACAGCCAAACAGCGTAGGGGTCAGGGGGCGGCATTCCTGGCGCGCTGCGCCACGGCAAGTCCCGCGCGTGGACGCGGTAATGCGCCAAAATTCTGTGAGTAACTTCGTTCGCACCCTCGACGGGCATTGTGGCATCTGGCATAGCCTTCCGCATGGCACAAAAAGGGCCGACCGAAAACAAGGCTGATGTAAAACGCGGCGGACGGGCAAGGTCTGTTTCCGAGATGCTGCCTGATGTCGGTCGTGCAGCCTTCCGCCGCTTTGGCTTTGTGCAATCGTCGATCGTCAGTCGGTGGAAAGAAATTGCTGGCGAGCGATACGCAAATGTATGCGCTCCTGAATCCATCCGCTTCCCCCAAGGTAAGCGCGAAGGGGGCACCTTAACGCTCGCCGTCGCAGGTGCGCACGCGCCGATGATGATGCACGTTGAGCCTGCGATCATTGAGCGGGTCAATCGGTTCTTTGGCTATCCCGCCATCAGCAAAGTTGTTTTGCGCCAAGGCCATATCGCGCCGCCACCGCGTGAACGACCCAAGCCGCAACTTGTCGCGCTTCCCATCGATTTGGGGGATTCGCTTCGTACCGTTGCTGATCCCGAACTTAAGGCCGTGCTCGAGTCTTTGGCGCGCGGCGTAGCGACAGCAACCGCACTTCCGATTGTAGGCAAAGTCCGTTAATCGCCCACCGCAGAAATTTTACGACAAGAAGGACACGAACGACATGAAGATCACAACGATTTTAGCCGCAAGTGCAGCGCTGACCTTGCTTTCTGGGTGCGGTGGAGACGGCACCGGAAACGCTACGGGGAACGCGACAAGCACCTCTGCTGCCGTTGCAGCGCCTAAAGGCACGGTCTGGACTGAAACTGTGGTTGCCACGCCCGAAGGCGGCTTTCGCATGGGCAACCCCAATGCGCCCGTTAAACTCATCGAATATGGTGCGCTCTCATGCCCACACTGTCGCGAATTTGCAGAAAAATCGACTCCTGAGCTCAAGGCTCTCGTCGATAAGGGCACGGTCTCTTTTGAGTTCCGTACATTTTTGCTTGGCCCCCAAGATTTGCCGCTCGCTGTTTTGGCGCGCTGCGGCGGAGCAGGCCCATTCTTCCCGATTGCCGAACAAATGTATGTCAACCAAGCATCGCTTATGGATGCCTTGCATAACCTGACGCCAGAAGAGCAAAAGGGTATGGCCGCCATGCAGCCGATTGGCGTGACAAAATTCTTGGCCGACAAAATGGGCGTCGTCGCATTCGTGCAGCAACGCGGCATCAGTGCGGAAAAGGCAAACGCATGCTTGGCTGATCCAAAAACCTTTACCGATCTTGAAAAGCTAACCCAAGTTGGCATCAAGGACTTTAAGGTGGAGGGCACGCCTACATTTGTTCTGAACGGCGTGACGATCAAGGATTTCTCAGACACGGAAGAACTGTGGGTTCAGCTCAAGCGCCGATTGATCGGCGCTGGCGGCTAACAGTTGCGAATAAAGCGCCTCAAACTCACGGGTTTCAAAAGCTTCGTTGACCCAGCTGAGCTTCGCATTGAGCCCGGCCTGACCGGCGTTGTCGGCCCCAACGGATGCGGCAAATCAAATCTGCTTGAGGCTATCCGCTGGGTGATGGGTGAAGGCAGTGCAAAATCGCTGCGCGGCGCGGCAATGGACGATGTCATTTTTGCTGGCACCGCGCAGCGTCCATCGCGCGACTTTGCAGAGGTATCGATTCTCGCTGATAGCACTGCCGCCAATGACGATGGCGAGCTTGAGATCGTCCGCCGGATTGAGCGGGGTGCCGGCTCCGCATACCGGATCAATGGCCGCGACGTGCGCGCCAAGGACGTCGGCCTTGTTTTTGCAGATGCTGCAACCGGCGCGCACTCGCCAGCGCTTGTCAGCCAAAACCGGATCGGCAATGTCATTTCTGCCAAGCCGGTTGACCGGCGCGCGATGCTCGAAGAAGCAGCCGGGATTTCTGGCCTTCACGTTCGGCGCAAGGATGCCGAGCAGAAGTTGCGGGCAACCGAAACCAATCTCAATCGGCTCAACGAAGTGCTCGGCGATATGGAGACGCGGACAGCCGCGCTCAAGCGCCAGGCGCGCGCTGCAGAGCGGTATCGCAAGTTGTCGACCGACATTCGGACCGCTGAAGGGCGACTGATCTTTGCTCGGTGGCGCGATGCTGCACAAGCGGCGGACGCTGCAAAGGCCGCCGCCCGCGCCGCGGAAGAGGCCGTGGGTAAAGCCGCCGATGTACAAAAAGCAGCAATCGCTTATCAAGGGCAAGCGGTGCAAAAGCTAGCGGCGCTTCGGGCAGATGCTATGAAGGCACGCGACCAAGCGACCGATGCGGGCCATAAACTGACCTCTCTCCGCACCGAGCGCGCAGCGCTTGACCGGCGGATTAAAGAGCTGGCGGCCCAAGCTGAGCGGCTCACGCTGGACCGCGAACGCGAAGGGGCTTTGGCCAATGACGCGGCGGACGCGCTCGCCCGCCTTGCCACCGAGATCGGGATGCTCACGCAGCGCATAACGGATACGGACGCGGCCCGCCCTGCTCTCGCAGCTCGCCTCGCAAAGGCCGAAGCAGCAAGCCGCGATGCCGAGGTTGAACTGGCGCAGGCGCTTTCTGCGCAAGCGCGCGAACAGGCCGAAACCCGTGTAGCCGATGCTGCAATGGCAGCGGCCTCCGCCCGGCTTGAGCGCGCCGCGCGAGACTTTACGGCGCTACAAGCACAGAGCGATGCACTCGGCGATGACCGCCAGCTGCGCGCGGCGCACGATGCGGCCGAAAAAATCTTGGCACAGGCTGAAACGGGCGCGAGCGCCGCAGCCGCGCAAGTTGAAAAGGCCGAAGAGGACCGCACAAACGCTGCGGCTGGGCGCGACCTGGCCCAATCCGACCTCGCCTCAGCGCAGGCCGCGCTCGCCGCCTTGGAAAGCGAGGCGCGGGCTCTTGAGCGCGCCGTAGCGACCAACGAGACCAGCAATCGCGCGCTCGACGCCGTAAAAGCAGCGCCCGGTTTTGAACACGCACTCGCGGCAGCGCTCGGTGATGATCTCGACGCCGCAATCGGCGGAGACTCGAGTCGGCGCTGGTCTGGGGCAGACATTCGGAGCGACGATCCCTGCCTTCCAGCAGGCGCGACGCGACTTTCTGATCATGTCACCGCACCCGCCGCTTTAGCACGCCGCCTCGCTCAAATTGGCGTGACTGACAATGATGATGGCGCGCTGCTCGCGGTTGGCCAGCGGATTGTGACGCGTGACGGTCGTTTGCGTCGCTGGGACGGCTACGCGGCAACCGACCAAGGGGCAGCCGCAGCCGAGCGACTGGTGCGGATCAACCGCCTTGAAGCGCTTCGGGCTGATTTGGGGCCAGCACAAGCGCTGGTCCACGCGGCGCGAACGAAGGCCGAAGCGGCGCTCTTGGCGATGGAAGGCGCGCGTACCGCCATCGATAAAGGGCGTCAAACGCTGGCACAACACGAAGCCACTGCACGCACCGCCGCGCGCGACATGGATCAAGCGAGCACAGCCCTTGAGCGGCTCGCCTCGCGAAAATCTGAAATGGCCGAGCGGATTGCGCGTGTCACCAAGGAACGCGACGAGTCTGAGGGAGAGACGCGCGCGGCACACGCCGCCCGTATTGCCTTGCCAGATGGGAGCGAGACGGGAAAGCTCGTGACCGCCCTTCAAGCCTCGGCAGAAGCCGCGCGCGGCGTTGTAGCGCAGTTGCGCACGGAATCCGGTACACTCGACCGGGCGCTCGCCGACGATCAATCCCGCAAAATGACGGCACAGTCCGAAATTGACAATTGGAAGACGCGTTCGGGCGAAGCGGCGCGGCGGATTGAGGAAATGACGCGGCGCTCCAAGGCCGCCGAGGCTGAAGCGATCACACTCTTAGAGGCCCCCGCGATCCTCGACGCCAAAATCGAAGCGCTTGGTAGGGAATCCGAGACACTTTCCGCACGCTCAGATAGTGCAGCGCAAGAAGAGCGGTCCGCCGAACACACACTGCGCGAAATCGAATCGAGCCTAGCGGAAGCCGGTGAAGCACTTGCTGCTGTGCGCGAAACGCGGGCCGGCGCGGTTGCGCGCGCTGAAAATCAGGAGCTCCGCCGCATCGAAATGGGGCGCGTATCGGGCGAACGTTTTGAATGCCCCCCGCCGCTACTCCCCGATAAGGTCGGGTTTGACGAGGCCAGCATTCGCGACGCCGCGATTGAATCGAGCGAGCATGACCGGCTGATGGCTGACCGCGAGCGGATTGGCCCGGTCAACCTGGTTGCCGAGGATGAACTGGCTGAAATCGAAGGCGAATACACCAAATCAATCCATGAGCGCGATGAACTCACCGAAGCGATTAGCCGGTTGCGCGGCTCGATTGGCAGCCTCAACCGCGAGGGTCGCACACGTCTTCTGGCGGCATTCGAAGAGGTGAACGAGCATTTCAAGCGCCTGTTTACAACCTTGTTCAACGGCGGACAGGCGCACCTCGCGCTCATTGACAGTGATGATCCGCTTGAAGCGGGACTTGAGATTTTCGCCCAGCCTCCGGGTAAAAGGCTCCAGTCGCTCACGCTTCTTTCGGGCGGAGAACAGGCGCTGACGGCGATTGCGCTCATCTTTGGGCTTTTCCTCACAAATCCCGCACCCATCTGCGTGCTTGATGAAGTTGATGCGCCGCTCGACGATGCGAATATTGAGCGCTTTTGCGGCTTGCTTGATGTGATGAGCCGCGAAACCGATACGCGTTACCTGATTGTCACGCACAACGCCGTCACGATGAGCCGCATGCACAGGCTTTTTGGCGTGACGATGATCGAGCAAGGCGTTAGCCGCCTCGTCTCGGTTGATTTGGGCGGCGCAGAGGCGCTGCTTGCTGCCGAATAAGCGAGACGCTCGCCCTGCCCCGGACGATCCAAAGGTCGTGCTTGCTCCATTGGCTTATCCTCGGTAAGGCGGCGCTTTAATGACATCACCGTATTTTCCGCACCGGCATTTGCTCGGTATCGCTGGCTTGCAGCCGCACGAGATCACCTATTTGCTCGATGAAGCTGAGCAATGGGTCACGCTCAACCGTTCGCTCACCAAGCATGATGACCGGCTGTCCGGCCTCACCCAGATCAACGCTTTCTTCGAGAATAGCACGCGGACCCTTTTGAGCTTTGAGATTGCCGGAAAACGCCTCGGCGCAGACGTGGTCAACATGCACGCGGCGCAATCGAGCGTGAAAAAGGGCGAGACGCTGATCGACACCGCGATCACGCTGAACGCGATGCGCTCCGACGTGATCGTTATCCGCCACGGCAGTTCGGGCGCGGTCGCCTTGATTGCTGACAAGGTCGATTGCCCGGTGCTCAACGCGGGCGACGGGCAGCATGAACATCCCACTCAAGCCCTGCTCGACGCGCTGACAATCCGCCGCCGTAAGGGACACATTCACGGGCTAAAGATCGCCATCTGCGGAGACGTGCTCCACAGCCGCGTAGCGCGATCAAACATCCTCGCGCTCACCAGCCTCGCCGCCGAAGTCCGCGTGATCGCCCCCGCCACGCTCATGCCTCCGGCGATTGACGCGATGGGGGTAACGCCGTTTACCGATCTGGATGACGGGATTGACGGGGTGGATGTGGTGATGATGCTCCGCCTCCAGAATGAACGGATGGACGGGGCTTTCGTGCCCTCTGCCCGCGAATATCATGCGCTCTATGGGCTGACCTATGAACGACTTA